>CAYFHK010000035.1:0-22486 GCA_964342585.1 uncultured Caulobacterales bacterium
CTTAAGCACATCAATGACGATCACGGGCATGAATATTTTCCGCGCATCGAGCCCGTCGCCATGGTGTTGCCGATCTTCGAGGATCGGGTGTGCCTTGCCACCGGAACGCGTTTTCCCGAGGGACTCGTTTCGGCCCTGGCAGGGTTTGTGGAGCCAGGCGAAAGCCTAGAGGAATGCGCGGCGCGCGAGGTGGCCGAAGAGGTCGGCCTGAAGGTCACCCACACCCAATATGTGGTCAGTCAGCCCTGGCCGTTTCCCGCCTCGCTAATGGTCGGCTTCCTCGCGGAGGTCACGGGCGATGAACTGACCCTCGACCCGCAGGAAATCAGCGACGCGCGGTTCTACACCCGCGATGAGGTCAGCGCTCTGACGGACGGCCAGCGGGTGGCGGGCAAATGGGCGCCGCCGCCTGAGGCCGTGGCGCATCAGCTCGTGAAGGCGTGGTTGAGCCGATAAGGGTCCGCCCGGAAGACGCCGAGCAGCTTCAGATCCGTTGAGTAGAAGCCGAGCTCCTGCAGCGCCCGCTCCACCGGCGGATCGTCAGGGTGGCCTTCGATTTCGGCCTGGAAGCGGGTGGCGGCGAAGGTCGCGTCTTCCTGATAGCTCTCGAGCTTGATCATATTGACGCCGTTCGTCGCGAAGCCGCCAAGCGACTTATAGAGCGCGGCAGGAATGTTTCGCACACGAAACACCATGCTGGTCAGGATCTGCCCTGACAGAAGATCTGGCCACGGCACATCGCCTTCCGCCACCAGCCGCAAGAAACGCGTCACGTTCCGCTCGGCGTCCTGCACATCGCGCTCGATAATTTCGAGGCCATAGGCCGCCGCTGCCGCCTCCGGCGCAATGACCGCAATTGTGGGGTCTTGAAGCTCTGAAAGCTCCCGTGCGGCGCCTGCTGTGTCGGGGGCGACCTTCGCCAACAGGTTTCGGCGCGCGATCATGATGGCGCATTGGGAAAGCGCCATGGGGTGGCTGCGCACGGTTTTGAGTTTTGCCGGATCGGCGCCGGGCAGCGTCATCAATTGCATTTTGATGGGCAAGAAGTGCTCGGAAACGATCGACACCGGCATGTTGGGCAAGAGCCGGTAGACATCATCGACGCGGCCCGCGATGGCGTTCTCCACCGGCACCATTGCGGCGGCAGCCTCGCCGCGCACCACCGCATCGAACACATGCGCAAAAGTGGGCGCCGCCGTCGGTTCAAGGTCTTCGGCAAAGAGCCGACACGCCTCATGAGAGAACGCCCCAGGCTCACCTTGATACACAATTCGCTTCGACGACACGCCCAACTTTCCTTCTTATTCATCCCTTGAACGGCACAAAGAACGCAGATTCGAGGCCACAACGCGAAATTGCCACGTTGCAGCGCCGCAAGAGCCTCGCTAGACACCCCCGGAATTATCCATCGCGCGCTGTTCTTCTGCGCGCCATCGACGATCAGGCAGTGATATGAAAGATCCCCTTTACGGCAACAAAGTCGCAGCGGCCATCCTCGTGACGGCGCTCCTGGCCATCGGCCTGCCCGTGGTGATTTCGACGCTCACCAAAGTGTTCGGCGGCCACCATGGTCACCACTACGAAGAAGAGAACCCGTTCGGTCTCGCCTATGTCCCAGCGACGATCGACCTGGGTCCGGGCGGTGCTTCCGAGCCCGAGCCCGAAATCGACCTGGGCACGCTTCTCGCCAACGCCTCAGCGGATCGCGGTGAACGCGCGGCTGGCCTCTGCAAAGCGTGCCACACCTTCTATGAGGGCGAAGCCAATGGCATTGGGCCTAACCTGTGGGACGTGATGGGGCGTGACATCGCCGGCGTTGCTGGCTTTGGCTATTCCGGTGCCTTGCAAGGCCTCGAAGGCGAGTGGACTTACGAGAAGCTCGATCCGTATCTCGAGAATAGCCAAGCCTATGTGCCGGGCACGCAGATGGCGCAGATGGTCCGCAAGGAAGAAAAGCGCGCGGACATCCTCGCCTTCCTGCAGACGCTTTCAAACGACCCATTGCCCTTCCCCGAGCCAGCACCGCCTGCCGAGGAAGAGCCTGAAAGCGCTGAGGCCGCTGAGCCTGCAGCCGAAGAAGGCGCAGGGCAGTAAGCCATGGGTGAGGTCGTCAATCTGAGGACGGCCCGCAAAGCCAAGAAACGTGCGGACAAAGAGAAAAAGGCGGCCGAGAACCGGGCCGCCTTTGGTCGTTCTAAGGTCGAGCGCGACCAGGCCGAGAAGACGAACGCGCGGCTGACCCGCGATCTCGATAATGCCAAGCGCGGCGATGATGACGATCCGCCTCTGCCTGAAGGCGCGTAGCCGTCGAGCTTATATCTTTGGGCGCACGATCCGCCGCATCTTCAGATTATCGCGCACCACCCATTTGGCCGACAGCTCCCGCGCATCATTGATGGTGGTCGCCATATAGGTGGCGTTGGCGTGGAGCATGTGCCGATCATCGACCATGAGGGCGGTATGGCCTGGCCAAAAAAGGATGTCGCCACGCTGGAGCATAGCATCCGCCCAGTCGCCGCCCATCGCCTCATCCCAAACCGTCTCGCTGCGGCCCGCTTCTTGAAAATAGGCCTCCTGCTGGTCGGTATCGCGCGGGACCACGTGACCGCAGGCCTCAAAGGCATTCTGGATGAGTGCAGAGCAATCGAGCCCGAGGCTCTCGCGCCCCCCCCAAAAGTAGGGCGCGGCCAAAAACAGCATCGCCGCCTCAACCGGATCGATGGCAAATTCTGCATCGATCGGCGCGGTATGACCTCGCCATACCCAGCCGCCACGGGCCTCTTGCACAAAATCCCCATCGGTTTCGCCAGCCGCGATTTTCGCATTCATCGAAACGAGCCCAAGCGGCGCCGATTTGAGATTGGGTTCGGAGAAGCGATAGCTGCGCAGGGCCGTGATCCGATGGGTGGGCGCAACCACCGGCGCCGAAAGCCCCTCCATATCCACATAGCCGACATACCCATCGAGCGCGGCTTGGCCCCAGCCCCAGCCCTCGGCTTCGTCATAGATCGTGAAGGTCTCGCCGAAGAGGGCTTGGGTTTCTTGCGCGCCATCGGGCGCGGGGGTTCGGCGGATGGGCAGGACAGAGGCGGTGACCTGCATCGTTGTGCCTTGGGCAAAGCGCGGGGCGTCGACTTTGCCCTTCAGGTGGGCGGCGGCGAGATCGGCGCGCACCGGCGTCACCCGCTTATCGAAGCCAGACGCCTCAGCCATAAAAGGTGCCAAGATCGGACTGGCGCTCGCGCTCATCCACGATGCGCGCAAAGGCGTCGACGAACAGCGCGCCTTCCGAAGTTTTTTGCACAATGACGATCCGCTTATCGGAGGGGTCGCGGGCGCGCTTCACAAAGCGGTGGATCGATAGGGCATCGAGCGCGCGGGAGATGGCGGGCTTTGGGATTTCCAATTCTTCGGAAAGACCGCGAACGGTGTGGGGCCCGGGCGTCAAATAAACGGTCAGCAGCAGCGCCCATTGGCGCATGGAAAGGTCGGGCTGTTCAAGACGAACCGTGTCCACCATGACATCCCGCCACGGCAATAATACGTCTGTGGAATGCACGAGCAGATCACCCTATTTGCCGTTTCGCTAACGAAACGGCGCAAAAACAACAAGTCTTGACATTCGATTTCTGCTGAAACCAGGCGCCCGTGGCTCAGTCGCGGAGCAATTCGTTGATGCTGGTCTTGGACCGGGTGCGCTCATCCACCGTCTTCACGATCACCGCGCAAGCCAGCGATGGCCCGCCCTTCTCGCTTGGCAGCGTGCCGGGGACCACCACCGAATACGCCGGGACTTCGCCATAGTGGATCTGGCCGCTTTGCCGATCCACGATCTTGGTGGAGGCGCCGAGGAAGACGCCCATGGAGATGACCGCGCCCTCGCGCACGCGCACGCCCTCTGCCACTTCCGACCGGGCGCCCACGAAGCAATTGTCTTCGATGATCACGGGCTCTGCCTGCAACGGCTCGAGCACGCCGCCAATGCCAACGCCGCCGGAGATGTGGCAGTTGGCGCCGATCTGCGCGCAGGAGCCAATGGTGGCCCAGGTATCGACCATGGTACCCGTGCCGACATAGGCGCCGATATTGACATAAGACGGCATCAGCACCGCGCCCGGTGCAACATAGGAGCCGCGGCGCACGGCACAGGGCGGCACCGCGCGGAAGCCGCCATCGGCGAAATCCGTCGCGCTCCACCCTTCAAACTTTGAGGGGACCTTATCGAACCAGTGGCCACCGCCGGGCCCGCCCGGGATCGGCGCATTCGCGTTGAGGCGGAAGGACAACAGCACCGCCTTTTTCGCCCATTGATTGACGACCCATTCCCCATCCTTGGGCTCCGCAACGCGCAGCTCGCCTTGATCGAGCGCCGTCAGCGCGGCCTCAACGGCTTCGCGCACCTTCGTTTCGGTTGGATCGAGGGTGTCACGACGCTCCCACGCATCGTCGATCAGCGCCGCCAAATCACTCGTCGCCACGGGCTCTTCTCCTTTATGGGTGGTCTTGCGGAGGCGGCGTTGTGAGGAGCCCGAGAAAGCCGGTCAAGTCCGTTGTGGTGTGGGTGACGTGGGGAAAACTTTCCCCATGGCGCGCAGGGCGCTTGCCTTCAGGCTCGTCATCGAACCATTCCGCTTTGGATTGTACCAGGACGGTTTTCATCCCGGCCGCGTGGGGCCATTCAAGGTTTTGCGGCATATCCTCGAACATCGCCGCGGCGCGCGGATCAACGTCGAATTTGCGGGTGAAGGCTTGATAAGCCGGCGCGTGCGGCTTGGGCATAAATTCCGCATGCGCAATATCGAACAGCCCATCGAATAGATCGAGAATGCCGATCTTGCCGGCCACGTTCTCCGCGTGACGCACTGACCCGTTGGTGAAAATATACCGCTGGCCGGGCAAGCTGGCGATGTGCTGACGCAAAGCTTCGTTGGCGGTGACCGCCGACAGGTCGATATCATGGACATAATCCATGAACGCCTCAGGCGAAATGCCATGCTCCTGCATCAGCCCACTGAGCGTTGTGCCATAGCGCGCGTAGTAATCTTTTTGGATGAACCGCGCTTTCGCGTGATCCACCTTCAACGTCTCTTCGATGAAGGACGTCATCCGCGCGTCAATCTGCGCGAAGAGGTGGCAATCTGCCGGGTAGAGGGTGTTGTCGAGATCGAACACCCAAGTGGTGACATGGGTGAAGTCTTGTCGCGCCATGGGGGCTCCGATTTATCGGCCGGCGAGGTCCGGATTGAACAGCTCGGGCGTGAACTGGAACGTCCAAGCTTCGTTGTCTCCCACCTCAATGCGGCGGAAGGAGGCCGTGTCATACCCTTCCTCCGCGCAAGGAATGTCCGCCTCTGCATCGAATTGAACAGAGGCGACGCAGAAGTCGGTCTCGCCACCGGCTAGGGGCACGGAACGGCTTTCCGCCTCCATCATGCCGAAGACGTAATAATCACCGCCCTCCAATGCACCGCGGCGAACCTTTGCGCATTCTTGCGTTTCAAGGCGCCACCAGCCCGAGGAGCGATAGGCATCCTCCTGCCCGATCGGCTGCGCGAAGGCGGCCCAGACCGGCAGCATGGTGGAATTGCAGAAGAAGAAGCCGCGTTTTGAGTCGGCGTCATTGGCGTCTGAGATCAACGCATCGATCACGCTGTCATTGATCGCGCCATTGGGATTAAGGCCTCGTTCGCGTTGATAACCCGCCAGCGCCGAGCGCGTATTCCGGCCCAAGGCGCCATCGATGCCGCCATCAAACGCGCCGACATCGCGCAAGAGCCGCTGCACCCCCGCCACCTGCGCGGCGAAGGAGGAGAAATTGTTTTCGTCGGAAAATTCCGTGGTCCACGTGCCATCGCCGCCCTCGGGCACATCGACGGGCAAGAATTCTCGCTGGCGCCGCGGATCATCAACGCACACGTCCTGATCTCGGAGGGTGAACAGGCTGTCGTTTTGAACGCAGAGCGGCGTGCGACCCGACCAGGTGCGCAGATCGCCCTGATGCCCAGGAATCGCTTCGGCGTAAACAAAATACCGCCCAGCCCGCACCGTGTCCGACAGGACGCGCTTGCACTCGCCCGCGCGCAGGCGCCACCAGCCGCGCGTAACGAGATCTTCATCGTCGACATAGCCCACAGCAGCCGACAGCGCGTAACTCGTCTTATTGCAGAACGTATATTGCGCGGACGCGACGCCGCCGGCGAACCATGCCAAAACCACGGCAGCCACCACGCCACACAAAAGCGCGTGGCTTTCCGACAGTCGGTATCGCATGCGTTTCCAACCCTTGCGTTATGCCGCGCCATAGCTGACGCCGCGTCACCCCGCACGCTATATCTCAACGATCAGCGCTGCGCTGACAACCCTTGACCCGCCCGGCCGAGCCGTCACCTTGTCGCCCATGCAAATTGTTATCCTGACCGGCGCGGGCATCAGCGCGGAAAGTGGCGTGTCGACCTTTCGCGACCCTGACGGTGTTTGGTCAAAATTCGACTATCGCGAAGTCGCAACGCCCGAGGGCTTCGCCGCCGATCCCCAAAAAGTGCACGGCTTTTACAATGCAAGGCGGGCGGGCCTTGGGTCCGTGGATCCCAACCCCGCCCATATCGCTCTTGCGAAACTCGAAGCGGCGCTGACCGAGCATGGCCACGGCTTCACGTTGATCACACAAAATGTCGACGACCTACATGCGCGCGCCGGCAGCAAAACGATCTTGCAAATGCACGGCGCGCTCGCCCGGATCCGCTGCGACCATTGCGCCGCCGTCAGGCCGTGGGCGGAAGACCTCTCAACGGATGTGGTGTGCGATGGCTGCGGCCTGCCCGGGGGCTTGCGGCCCGATGTGGTTTGGTTCGGCGAAATTCCGCGCCACATGGAGGAAATCGATGCTGCGATGGCAGAGGCCACGCACTTTGTCTCGATCGGCACCTCAGGCACGGTCTATCCGGCGGCAGGTCTTGTCGCGATTGCGCGAGATCTGGGCGTGAGAACGGTGGAGATTAATTTGGAGCCATCGGCCAATGCCGATCTATTCGACGAGACCCATTACGGCCCCGCCGCTAAGGCCGTGCCGAACTGGTGCGACTCGATCATCGCGCAAATCCAACAGGAGGCGACATGACGGAAAAGCTTTCGGCTACGGAACGAGACAAATTTTTCAAGGACTTTGACAATTGGTCTGTCGTTGAGGGCCGCGATGCGGCAAAGGCCAAGTTCGAATTCAACGACTTCAATGAGGCCTTCGGCTTTATGACCCGTGTGGCCCTCAAAGCGGACCAAATGGATCACCATCCGGAGTGGTTTAACGTCTACAATAAGGTCGAGATCACCCTGACGACGCACGATGCCGGCGGATTATCGCAAAAGGATGTGTCGCTGGCGGCATTCATCAAGACAGTCCTAACCTAAACGCGTTTTTATCGGGGCTGCCTCGCTTTCGCCCTTTTCCCCCGCCCGAAGGGAAAGGATGAATTCATGATAACCCATCGGGAGGGCTGTTGATGGCGCGTATTATCCTTGTCGATGACGATCAGAACATTCTGACCTCTGTTTCCATGGCCTTGGAAAGCGAGGGGCATGAGGTGACCGTCTATGAGGATGGCGCCGAGGCGCTCGAGGGGATTTTGCGAGTCACGCCGGAGCTGGTGATCAGCGACATCAAGATGCCCCGGCTCGATGGCCTCGAAATGCTGCGTCAGCTGCGCCAACAAAGCAGCGTGCCGTTGATCTTCCTCACCTCGAAGGATGAAGAGATTGACGAAGTGCTGGGCCTCACCCTTGGCGCCGATGATTACGTGAAAAAGCCCTTCTCCCAGCGGCTATTGCTGGAACGGGTGAAGGCGGTCTTGCGCCGGGGCGCCACCGCACCAGGGACGGCCACGGAGGAAGCGAGTCGCACCATCCGCCGCGGTGAACTGACCCTCGATCCCTTGCGCCACGCCTGCACGTGGCGCGGCGATAATGTGACGCTAACGGTGACAGAGTTTCTGATCCTTCAAGCGCTGGCGACCCGCCCGGGCTTTGTGAAATCGCGCGATGCGCTAATGGATGCGGCGTATGATGATCAAGTCTATGTGGATGACCGCACCATCGACAGCCACATCAAGCGCATCCGCAAAAAATTCCGCGTCGTCGATAAAGCCTTCGACCAAATAGAAACGCTCTACGGTGTCGGATACAAATATAAAGAGGACTGAGCTTCGCGAACGCTCAGTTCGCCGGCGGGTGAAGTCGCCCTCGCGCACCGACAAGCGAAAACGGGGCGATGGCGACGGACCGGGGTTCTTCGCTCGATGGCGCGACGAGACCGGCCGGCTGCCGATTTCGCGCCTCACCATCACGATTTTCCTGACCAATTTCTTTGGGCTGACGATCCTGATGATCGGGTCCGTCCAACTCAGCCAATATCGCGACGGCCTGATTCAAGCAAAGCTCGAGGGCGTGCGCGCGCAAGCCCAAGTCATCGCCTCGATCATGGCGACAGTGGCGGCCGAAGACGCCGATTGCGATCTAGTGATCGAAGAAGCTGACCGCGTGCCTTGCCGGGTTTCCCTCGACGAGGGTGCGGTGAACACGATCTTTACCCGTGTTTGGCCCAGCCTTGAAGGCCGTGTCCGCGTCTTCTCCACGCCAGAGGTTTTTGACGGCAGTCCGATCACGGACGCAAGCGAGCTTCTCCTGCAAGACCGTGTCTTGCGGGCAGACGAGATCGTCGTGACGGAGCTGCCCGATATCGAAGAGGGCAATGACGGGCGAGCCGTCGGAAACTTTCTTCGCCGCACAGGCCAGTCTTTCATTGATCTGTTTACGGATCCCGACTTCCGGACGGAAGCGGCGAGCATTACGCTCGAAGATGAATTGACGCGCGCCTTTCTCTCCTCCTCGACAATGGCCGACCCTGCCGCCTCCTCTGTGCGGTATAATGAGGAAGGGCAGATCGTCGCCTCTGTCTCCGTCCCGATCCAAAAAGTGCAGGCGGTTTACGGCGTTGTCACAGCAGAGATCGGCGGCATTGAGGAGCTGGTCGCCCAAGCGCGCGGCGCGCTGTTCGATTTCTTCTGGATCGCCATGATTGTCGCGTTTTTGTCCTCAGCGCTCCTTGCCATGACGATCGCCGGGCCGATCAGGAAACTTGCCGCGGCAGCCGACCGGGTGCGAGATGGTGTGCGCGGCACGGGCAAAATGCGCATCCCGGAATTTCCTAGGCGGCGCGACGAGATTGGCGAGCTATCCGATTCACTCCGCCTGATGACGCAAGCGCTTTACGACCGAATTGAGACCATCGACGCCTTCGCCGCCGACGTCTCCCACGAGCTGAAAAACCCCCTCACCTCGATCCGTAGCGCCATCGAAACCCTCGATATCGCGAAGACCGATGAAGCGCGGGAGAAATTGCTCAAGGTCGTGAAAAACGACGTAGCGCGGATGGACCGGCTGATCACGGACATTTCAAACGCCTCACGACTCGATGCGGATCTTGCCTTTGAGAGCCGCGAGGCGGTCGACATCTTCAAGCTGCTGCGGGACATTTGCGACGTCTACCGCATGACGGCCAATCAACGCGATGTGAGCGTGCATCTTTTGGGCCGCGAGGGCGAGCAGCCGCTCTACGTGTTCGGCTCCCCCGGCACGCTGGGTCAAGTGTTCCGTAATTTGATCGATAACGCCATTTCGTTCAGCCCTGAAGGCGGTTCTGTGCGGATGATCCTGAGCGTTGACCGGCAGGATGACACCCCGATCGTGCAGGTGATGGTGGCCGATGACGGCCCGGGCATTCCGCCCGATAATCTCGAGCATATCTTCGACCGTTTTTATACGAAACGTCCTGCCGGTACCGCCTTTGGCAACAATTCAGGGCTCGGTCTCGCCATTTGTCGGCAGATCGTTTCGAGCCATGGCGGGCGAATTTGGGCGGAGAACCGCGCCGACCGCGACGGTGAAGGGATTGGCGCGCAGTTCACGGTGCAATTGCCGCTGCGCCGGCCGAGCCGGTCGTGACCGCGGCGCCCCACAGCCAACTGATCATTGCCACGGGGGTCGGGCTCGCCATCGATCCCGATGGCCCCTTATGCGGGATCGCGCTGATCGGGGCGGCAGGATCGGGCAAGACCACCACGGCGCTATCACTCATCGAGGGCTGCCCTTTCCAACGGACACGGCTGATCGGCGATGATGGCCTTACCGTTGAGATCCGCGAGAGCGGTGTTTGGCTAAGCCCTCCACCGCGTTGGGCGGGGGTGGCCGAAGCGCGCCCCGCCGGGCTGACCCGCGTGCCGCTGATTGATGGGGCGGTACGCCTGATCGCAGCGTTTGGTGCCGCGCCGGGCGACATGCCGCGCCTGCCCGATGAGGACGCAAAATGGCGTCCCATCGAAGGTCGCGATGCCTATGCTCCGCTTCGCCCGTTGCCCGCGATTGCCGCGATCCGACCCCTTGTCCGCACCCTTTTGTCTGGACAATCGCCCGCAAGCAGGGTCGAGTAGCAGGCTAATTGGGCTGGCAGGAGTTTTGGCGTGATCGGTATCGTCGTGGTGACCCATGGCAATTTGGCGAAGGAATTAATTAACGCTGCACAACATGTGGTGGGCGAACAGCCCGGCCTCAAAGCGGTGTGCATCGGCCCGGACGATGACATGGAGCGCCGGCGCAGCGACATTCTCTCGGCGGTTCAGGCCGCGGGCGGCGACAGTGGCGCCATCATTTTGACGGACATGTTTGGCGGCACGCCCTCGAACCTCGCCATCGCGGTGATGGGCCAAGCCAAGGGCGAGGTGATCGCAGGCGCGAACCTTCCCATGCTGATCAAAATCGCGCCCGCCTCCTTCCGCGAGAAAGCAAGCCTCGAAGAGGCGGTGACGGCTGCCCATGATGCAGGGCGAAAATATATCTCCGTTGCCTCCTGGGTTCTCTCGGGCAAGACCGAGCCTGAAGGCTCGTGAGCGACGCCAGCGCCAGCGTGACGATCCAGAACGTGCGGGGCCTCCATGCGCGGGCTGCGGCGAAGTTCTGTGACTGCGCGAGCCAGTTCGAGGCCACTATTCGCGTGATGAAGGATGGCCTTTCGGCCTCTGGCTGCTCTTTGATGGCGCTGCTCATGCTGGGCGCGGATCGCGGCTCCACCGTGGAGGTGACCGCCACGGGACCCGATGCGCAGGCGGCCGTCGATGCCATCTGCGCGCTGATTTCTGAAAAGTTCGGCGAGCCTGCCTAAGCGCCAATGCCGGCCAAGGCGCGGAGCGGCACGCCGAGCAGGCTGCTCAACACCGCCGCGATGATGTCACCGCTGACCCACAGCAAAATGAGCAGCAGCGCTGCACTCGTCACATCGAGCTGCAAGGGGCGCCGTAAGATGCCCCAATCGAGCCAGATCGAAAATGCCGCCACCACGATGATGGCGATATTCGCGTAAGCCACCGCGTCGGCCATCACGATCAGTCCCAAAGCGAGCCCCATCACAATGTAGGTGAGGAGGCTGGCGTAGTTCTGGGCAATGATCAGCGGCGTTACGCGCCAGCCCGCCCCGCTGCGCGCGGCAATCGTCACCAAAATGGCGAGCATGGCCGGCCATACCATCAAACGAACCAAGGTTTCTTGCAGGGTGAACAGCCATACCGGGTAGGCCAAGCGATCATCCTCGCTGCCCGCGGCCAAGGACAATCTGCGCCCTGTTTCGGCCACCAACACCATGAGAGGCAGACTGAGAACCATCGCCCAGAACGACCGGAAGACGCCATCGACACTGAGGTCGAGCTTGCCGGCCCAATCCTCTTTGCCCTGTGCCATGGCGAGCACGGCGGCGATGCTTTTGCCTATCTCTGACGAGGAGATCATCTTTCCCGTCCACGCTGATCAGCGGCGGATCTAAGTGCGCTTCGCGGAAAAGAACAGCCGCGCCTCGCCAGCGTCAGCCCGCCGCGCTAACAGCGCCGCCATGACTGATCCCCGCTATCTTGGCGCCAATAGCTATGAGCGCGCCCTTCTCACCACCCGTGTGGCCCAAGCCGAAGAGATCGATGAGCTCGGCCATGTGAACAATGCCCGCTATGTTGTGTGGGTGCAGGATGCGGGCGTGCATCACTGGATGACGGTCGCCGCCGGGCCCTTAGCCGAAAACCATGTCTGGGTCTGTCTGCGCCACGAAATCGATTATCGCGATCCCGTATTTGAGGGCGAGACAGTGGAAGTGCGCACCTGGCTGGGCAGACGCGACGGTGCGAAGTTCGATCGACACGTCGATATCAGAAAGCCGGGCAGCGCCCGCTTTTCCGTTCGTGCCAAAACCACATGGGTCTTCCTGGACCGCGCCACCGGACGCCCCCGCCGCGTGGGCGATGAGGTGCTCGCGGCGTTTGGGTTGAAGGCGGAGGAGTTGGGGTGAAAAACGTAGATTCGAAGGTTTTCGCTTGAGCGATGCCAGCTGAGGGTTTGCTATCAAAAATCCTCTCATGGCAACTTATTCAGTACCGGGTGGATCCTCTTGATAGCCTTCCAGCAATTGGGCGAAGCGCTTTGTGAAATCGGGTGGCGGGCTCCCTTCAAGACACGCCAATAAGAGATCGAGATGCGCATGCCATCCCGCTGCAGCCTGGACCAACTCATCCTTTGGCACACGTTCATGAACCAACCGAAGATCCGTGTGTCCATCGTCGCGCCCGCGCAACGATACTGTCAGCGTGGTGGCCATGCTGCCGCTGCCTCGCAACTCAAGCCCGAGCACTGTGGGACGTTCGAAAGCGGAAACATACCCCTCAACCCGCGCAACGCCCTCGGCTTCCCCCGTTTCGCTGGAGATCGGGACGCCATGTTGAGCCCGATCAAAGACGAAATTTACGGGGCGGTCTGGCGCGACAATGTCCTCACCGCCCGCGAGCCACTGCGCACGCTGATCGGCCTTGGTCCAAAAACCCCAAACGGTTTCTGGCGGCGCGCTGAAGTCGCGCGCAGCGATCAGAATTCCAGCACGTGGCGCGATCAATCGATGATCCATTCGCCTCTCCCCGCATCAACAAAAAAGAGAGGGCGCGCGAGCACCCTCTCTTCGTCGATAGCACATTTTGATCGGTGCGGAATTACACTTGCGGGACAAGCACGGTGTCGACAACGTGCACGATGCCATTTTTGGCTTTCACATTGGCCTTAGCGACGGAAGCGGTATTGCCGCTTTCATCCGTAATCGTCAGCGTATCGCCATCCACCATCACGGTCAGCTGGTCGCCGGAAACCGTGTCAAGCATCACCGTGCCGCCATTGGCTTTCGCCACAAGCATCAGGTCGGTCGCGTCAAGCTCCGCCGCAACAACGTGCGCGGTGAGCACTTTGGTCAATTGATCTTCATTGCCATCAGCAAGAAGCGTATCCACGGTTGACTGAATGTCGCCAAACGCATCATTGGTTGGCGCAAATACCGTGAACGGACCATCACCTTGAAGCGTTTCCACGAGCTCGGCCGCTTTCACAGCCGCGACCAAGGTGGAGAGTTGCTCTGTTTCCATCGCCACGCCGGCAATGTCTGCTTTTTTGTCGTAGCCGGCTTCCATCTTTTTGCCGGACTTGTGGTGATCCATGGCGCCTGCGGTGCCAAATGCCAGGGCGGTCGCTGCAACGGCGGTCAGTAGATGTTTCATCGTAAAATTCCTCTCATCGCTTATCGCGTGAAGGAGACGGCATCATGCTGTCTCGCTATGAGAGTTAACGCGCAAGCATGAGAGGTGTTGCGCCCGCGTCAGCGTGCCTCAGGGGGCGGTGATCAGCGGCGGAAAACCTCCATCCGCGCGGCCATCATAGCCGCGCAGGCGGGAGCGGAAGATCGAGAGGGACGTTTGCGCCGCATACAGCTCTCGCTCCGCCTGCCGCTGCGCAGACCGGGCGAACGGCAATTCACGCCGGGCATTGCGAATATTGCGACGCGCGCGCTCCGCGTCGGCGCGCAGCTCATTGCGGCGATCTTCATTATCGATCAGCGGGATTTTCTCCCGCACACGGTCGATTTGATACCGCCCTGATCTGATGGTGGAGCGGAGGCTGTCGATGCGGCGTTGTGCGTTATCATATTCTCGCTGCGCGGCGGCCACACGGCGCCCAACGCTATAGCCCTCAATCGTCAACGCATCAGGCGCAGCGCAGGCGATGAGGTCACCCTCGCCCGCGAGCGACGCGGTCAAGGCACCAGTTGGTGTGCAGAAGAATTGGTTACCTTGCGCCCAACCTGCCCGATAGGCAGATTGATCAAACGCCAATTCATACCGCGCACATTGCTCAACGCGATCGAGCACGCTGGCCGCCATCCGCCCGCGGCGACCATCATCAAAGCCAATGGATTCAGCATCACCGGTGAGACAGGCTTGTTCAGACAGCCCCGTTGCGCACGCGCCAAGCGCGAGCAGCGCCAAAAAGCTCAACGATTTCAGGCCCATTGTGCGGCCCATAGCGGCCTCCCCTCAAAGGCAATGCCAAAGCTTACGCGAGGAGCGCCCGGGGGACAAATCGTTCGCGGGGCAGGGAAAAGGCCGTCTCGCCAAGAGCGGACCTAATCTGTCTCAGGCTCCGATCGAAGTAAGACTGTACTCGCCGTTAGCACGCCACCCACCATGACCGAGGCGAGACCACGCTCATACGCCCCGTTCCATCCATCGGGCACGACGAACATGAACGGCGCCAGGATGACCCATGCCGCGGCAACCGTCCGCAAGGTGAGGCGATAGTTTCGGCTCTCGGTGTAGGGCAGCGACGAAGAGAGCCAGAAGATGGCGGGCACAAGCAGGCCGATGGCGATCACCAGCGAGAGGTGGATCTCAAAGCCGCCGACATCGCCATCACCATATTCGTTATATATGGCGAGCACGGTGATGACGGCCGATAACAGCGCCAGCGCGCGGCGCAGCCACCGCACCGGAAGCACCTCTTCGGACCGCAAGGTGAACGCAACGGCCAGCGCCGCAACCCCAACGGCAAAGGCGCAGATCCCAAGATCCTGGATCCAATAATGCGGCCCGGCGGCGAGTTCTGAAATTGTCTGCGCCACCGGATCGTAGCCATCGACCACGCGCCACATGACGAGATCCAGGACAACGCTCAATAGCGCGCCAAAAATCGCCAGTGCCGCCAGCCAGCGATAGGCCGTCTGGCCCCAATGGTCTTCAACGCGCGTACGGACAGAAGAATCAGCCATTCGCATTCCTCCCAGGACGGAATGCTTTAGACCGCCGAGAGTTCCGTCCTCACGCGCGCGAACAGCACAGCAGTCTCGCCAAAAGGCTACTCCCCGGCGCGAAGCTCTGCGACATATTTGGCATAGGCCGCATCCGAGGAATGGAAATCGCTAACGCGATCGTCATCAAATACACGATAGGCGAAGATATCCGGGGCGATCGGCCCGTCGCTCTCGCGCAACTTCCAGTAATACTGGAGGTCTGGCTCCCGTTGGAAGATCAGGTTTGCCTGCGCTTCCATTGACAGCGTCGCCAGGGTCTCTTGCTCCGCCTTAATCCCGGAGACGTCGATCACCCGCACATCGAGCGTGCCTGTTTGGCGGTCGACACCGCCCAGATAGATCGTGCCCGCATCATCCTTGAACGTTTTCCAATAACTGTAATCCATCGGCACGCGCGGCAATTGCCCATATTCGCGGCGCGTATTCCAGCTTTCGTTGATCAGGGCATTGCGGACCAGACGATCAACATCCTTTGGCCCGAATGTTTGACCCCCGGAGACAAAGCTGATCTGTGCGACGGTCGGCGCCCATTTGAAGGCAGCGTTGTAGTTATCGTCTGCGGCCGCTTTCTTGATGTTGGTCTCCACAGGGACCAACATGCTCGGATCGCCATACATCTCGATGGCCTGACGCGCGACGCCGCGACGCATACGGTCAATTTCCGTGGATTGGCAGCCATAGGCCTGGAAAATCGTGCCCGCAAAACTCCGCACACGGGTGGCGGGCGCATTCCCCTGCTTGAAGATCTGAGCGATCATGGGCGCAAGCTCCGCATCCACATCAACATCGCCAGACGTGCGGGAGCTATAGGCGCCCCATGGCCCCCAGCGCATATACCGGCTCCACGTGACTTCGCTGGTGGTGCCCACCACCTCTGGGCAGTAGCGGGCATCCGCCTCCGAGAAGGCATAGATGATCTGCGCCATTTGCGAGCTGCCCGTGATCATACTGGGCGCGTCTTCGAAATAGCCCGAAAGGATGTAGACGTATTGGAGCGACACCGTGGTGTCATTGCGCAGCCAACGCTCCATGCGCGCGGAGAGCCGCTGGCGATCGAACACAACACTCCGTGAACCGAAATTCACATAGAGGAAGCCTTTATCGACCGGCGCGCCCTGCGGCGAGACCAGTGGCACCTCCACCACCGAGCCGAGCGCCCTACGACATTCAAGGCTCATCCGCGATTGGCCATTGGCGATGGTGTTCGTGACCTTCGCATTTTCGGGCAGCGCGTCGCGGCTTTCCGCGATGAGGGCGACAGGCGACTGGCCATCCGCGCACTCGCTTTCGAGGATGCGCAAGGTGAGCCCGTTGCGCTGATACACCTCCCGAACAGTGCCCCGCGCGGGCGCGGCGGGGGCCGATGCCCCCTGACGCATGGCAAGGCCCGACTGGGCGTGAGCCATAGGGACGACCGTTGCGGCGGCGGCGATGGCGGTTAGGGCGCCGAGCAGCGGCGTCTTGATCTTTTTGTGCATGATGCTCCCTCTCACGGCGAGAAATTGCGGGGTTTAGCCGGAAGGGTCAAGAAAGCGGCGCCTCCGTTCTCGCCGCACATCCTGGTTTGCGGGGGGCCTGTTTTCGGGAACGGATCCCTGCCTGCGCAGGGATGGGCGCGGCGCAGGCGCAGCTCGAAGTCCCGGTCCGACCGCGCCTGGGCCCGCCGGCGACGCTCCTGATCTTTCATCCGGACACGCGGCATTGCCTCGCCCTTTCGTCGAGTATTGAACAGGAGGGAGACCCGCGCACGGGGCTCGCCCGGCGGAGGGTGTTACAATACTTTGCTGGGCGATGAGGTTTCCCACACCGACCCCGTGCGCGGCCGCAATCCTTGATCAGCGGGGCCTATAAGAAGCTCACCCGCCATTGGTCGCCCCGCGCGCCAGAATTGAGGCGCACGGCCATCAGATCACGGACCACAGGCGAACAAGGCGACGGCACCAAATCGTCCCGGATCCTGTTGCGAGGGCTGCAGGGTAGCGGAAGCGGGAGAGATGGGGATAAGTTGCCGCTTAATGGGGAGCGAAAAATGCGCACTTGGCGTATCAGGATCATCAAACGTGTAAGGGAAGTGACAAAGCCTCTCCGGCGGCTGCGCATTCCGCGCGTTGGGCCCGATATCTTCGAGGTTCCTTTTCTCTTTACCTTTGCTGGGGTGCTCTGCTTCCTCGGGTTCGCACTGTTTAGTCTGATCAGCGGAAAGCCTGTTCCATTCAACAACTCCTTACAACCGTTTCTGCAACAGATCATTCCGCCCATCGTCTCCTGTCCAACTGAGGCAACTGCTGAACCTTCGCCGAACTGTTTCGACTGGGAGGCGTTCCGGTCTATGATGTTCGGCATCGCGGGTCTTGTCGGTGCGGTGTTCGGACTGTTCCAACTCTCAAACTCTGCCACGCGCACACGGTTGACACGGACCGACACCGACGTGAGGCGCGAAAGCGAGCGGAATGATCGTTATGTGAAGGCAGTGGAACTATTGGCACACGACGACGATTCCGTCCGAATGGGCGGCATATACGCACTCGAGCGACTGGCTCAGGAAGACAATGGCGCCTATTTCGATACAGTGGTCGAGGTGCTGAGCGCCTATATCCGTTATCGCACGAATGCGGAAATCAAATTGAATGGCGAGACGGTGTTCGCCTACCCCCCACGACGAAAGGCGGGGCCATGGCCGGGCCGGCTGAAGACCAAAGCAACCTTTGATGAGTGGCAAGACTACGGGAAAGCGGTTCGCGAAGCGGCGTGGGCCAATCCCCATACAGAGCCGGTAAAATCGGCTCATCGCGCCTTAAGTCGATTAACTGAAAAGCGGGACCGATTCACAGCAGCGAGTGAACATGCCGATCTTAGAAACGCATGGGTCATTGGCTTGAATGCTGCCAACACTGTCATGGAAAAATGGCAGCTCCAAGGCGCGCTATTCAAGGGCGCGGACCTTCGGGGCGCCCAACTGGATGGCTCGGATCTCTGGGGTGCCGATTTGGACGGCGCGGACCTCGGGAAGACCGATTTGAAGGACGCGAACCTGAGGGAGGCCCAATTGGAGGGCGCGAACCTCACGAGCGCCCATCTAAACGGCGCGGACCTCAGGGGCGCCCATCTGGAGGGTGCAAAACTCACCCGCGCCCATCTGGAGGGTGCGAAACTCACCCGCGCCCAATTAGAGAACGCGGACCTTAGGGGCGCCCAATTGAAGGGCGCGGACCTCTGGGCCGCCCAATTGGAGCACGCGGACCTTTGGAACGCCCAATTGAAGGACGCGGACCTCACGAACGCTCATCTAAACGGCGCGAACCTCAGGGGCGCCCATCTGGAGGGTGCAAAACTCACCCGCACCCAATTAGAGAACGCGGACCTCAGGGGCGCCCAATTGAAGGGCGCGGACCTGAAGGAGGCCCAAATGAAGGGTGCGGACCTCAGGGATGCACAATTGAAAGGCGCGGACCTCACGGGCGCCGAATTAGAGGGCGCGGACCTGAGAGACGCCCAACTGGACGGCTACGACCTCAGGGGCCCCCAGTTGAAGGACGCGGACCTGAGGGAGGCCCAATTGAAGGGCACGGACCTCAGAGGCGCCGAATTGAAGGGCGCCAACCTCATGGGTGCCCACCTGAACGACGCCGACCTGAGGGAGGCCCAATTAAAGGGCGCGGATCTAACCGGCGCCCAATTGAAGGGCGCGAACCTCAGGGGCGCCCATTTGGAGGGGGCGGACCTCTGGAACGCAAATGCTGTAACCTGCCATCAGCTCAATTCTGCCGTCTGGCCAACGGCTCGGCCGCCCGCGTCTTTCCCGAAACCATACACCGCCAACACGTTCAACAAGAAGTGGTGCACGTGTCCGAATGATCCGACCAAGCTTTTACCGCGCGAGAAATGGGCCGCGCCGCCGGAATGGAACGGCGTGGACTGATGGTGACGTCACCCCAGCGAAGCGATTGCGTGTGCCGGGCGCCAGACTCTATTACATCAAAATGCGGAGGCTGGATGGCCCGGTGGTGGATCCCGGCTTTCGCTGCGCTCAGACGGGATGACGGAGAGTGGCGCGGGGACAGCGCTCGGCTACACCTCATATTTCGGCGTCGCCGCCAGATCCCCAATGCGGCGGCCCCTTGCGAACGCCGCTCGGCCGACCGGGAAGGACTCCTCTGCCGCGGAGGTGGGGGTGAGCCCGCTTTCGATGAACCGGGCACGGATCGCCTCACGCTCGCTTTTCGTCAGCACGGGCACGGCATCGGCGTGCCCTTCGATGGGCACGAGCCCGCCATTGCCTCCGCCGAGCCACGAGAAATATTTATTGTGCTGGTAAGGATGCGCGCCCGCGGCCACCACCGATGACTGGAGATCGAAGAAAGCCTCGTGAAGCGCCTGGATCTTCGCCGCCGCCTCGTCCATCGCCGCGATATCGCCAGCGGCCGCCGCATTGAGCAGTTTATTCGCCAGCTGATGATCCGGCGTCTGCACCGCTTCGGCGTTCCACTGCCCACTCCACTGTATATGATGATGCCGCGCAAGCAGGGGCACAAAATCGAGATTGACCGGCGCGATGAGCAACCGGTCGCCTAGCACCTCCGCCAGCCGCCTATGCGAGGTGAGCGAGATGGGCTGTGACACCTTTACCGACACGACATTGGGCAAATCCGCCAAGCGGTCGAACACATCAATCGGCAGGCCGGATGGGCCGAGATGAGGAAAGTACCGCCCGGCATTGTTCGCCGCATACAGAATGATCGGCAACTCGGTCGCCTGCACCCGCTCGGCAAGCGCGGCATAAAGCGCGTCGGCCTCAATATCGGCAGGGAAACGCGGGGCAAGGAGCACCATATCCACGCCCAGCTTTTCAAGGGCGCGGAGCTGGGCGATATCCGCCTCTGCCGTGGAAGAGCCGATGACCCCGTGAATGGCGTGGCGCCCCTTTGCGGCAGACATGATCGCGCTGAGATAGGTTTGCCAGGAGGGGGTGCCCGGCAAGGTCCAGTTGATCATGGGCATGGTGGCACAGAAGCCCTGATCCATGGCGGCCGTGACATCCTGCGCCAGCCCCTCATCGTCGAGCGTTTCGAGGTCGGGCTTGAAGGAGGGGAACATGAGGTTCGCCATGCCCGTGAGCGCCTTTGCAGCATGCGCCCGCTGCGGCGTGGAGGTATCGGGCACGCGCGAGGGCGCGCCTTTCGGCGCGGCGGCGGCGCTGCCGATGAGCCCGACCGATGCCGCGGTAAGGCCCGCGCTCGCCGCGAGCACATCGCGCCGCGTCGACAAATGTGGATTTGAATGCGGCGCCATGGCGTCCCCTCCTATTGGTGCGTTAGATAGTTTTTTCCCTCTGTAGCTTGCCACGGCCACCCCTGTCCAATTGGGATCACTGGTTGTGATAGGTGGGCGCCGGATTTGGTCGCGCGGGCCCAGAGAGCAACGGACGGATGTACCCCGCGGGGCCAGCGCTTTTGATTATCAGAAAACGCAGGCGGCGTTGCCAGGTGATGGATCCGGCATGCGCTTCGCGCGGCCGGAAGACGGCACCTTTGGTTGCTTGTGGCTGGGATCAAGTCACTGCATGCGCAGGGATGTGCGGGAGAATTACGAATCCATCTTCAGGGCTTTGATGAACGCATCCTGAGGAATTTCCACACGGCCGAATTGGCGCATCTTTTTCTTGCCCGCCTTTTGCTTCTCCAGCAGCTTACGCTTCCGCGTGGCGTCGCCGCCATAGCATTTGGCCGTCACATCCTTCCGCATGGCGCCGATGGTTTCGCGCGCGATGACACGCCCGCCAATGGCCGCCTGGATGGGGATTTTGAACAGGTGCCGCGGGATCAGCTCTTTGAGCTTTTCGCACATCGCGCGGCCGCGCATTTCGGCCTTTGAGCGGTGCACGATGATGGCGAGCGCATCCACCGGCTCTTCATTCACCAGGATCTGCATACGGACGAGATCGTCCTCGCGATAGCCGATGATCTGGTAGTCAAAGCTGGCATAGCCCTTGGTGATGGATTTGAGCCGGTCGTAGAAATCGAACACCACCTCGTTCAGCGGCAGCTCATAGACCACCATGGCGCGGCTGCCAGCATAGGTGAGATCTTGCTGGATTCCGCGACGCTCTTCACAAAGTTTCAGCACACTGCCCAAAAACTCGTCCGGCACTAGGATCGTGGCCTTAATCCACGGCTCTTCAAGATGGTCGATATGCACCGGGTCCGGCATATCGGCCGGGTTATGCAGCTCCTCCATCTCGCCATCGGTCTTATACATATGGTAGACCACCGAGGGCGCGGTGGTGATAAGATCGATATTGAACTCGCGCTCCAGCCGTTCACGGATAATCTCCAAGTGCAACAGCCCAAGGAAGCCGCAGCGGAAGCCGAAGCCCAAGGCGGCGGAGGTCTCCATCTCGAACTCAAAGCTCGCATCATTGAGCCGCAGCTTGGCGATGGCCTCGCGCAGGTCCTCGAACTCCGCGCTATCCACAGGGAAGAGCCCACAGAAGACCACCGGCTGTGAGGGTTTAAAGCCCGACAGTGCCTTTTCAGCGGGCTTGCGCTCATCCGTGATCGTATCACCAACATTGGTGTCGGCCACCTCTTTGATCGAGGCGGTGATGTAGCCGATCTCGCCTGGGCCCATCTCATCGACCGTGGTGCGCAGCGGCGTGAACTTGCCGACGCTATCCACCGTATAGGTGGCTTTGGCGTTCATCATACGGATCTTTTGACCCTTTTTGATGACGCCATCGACAACGCGGATGAGGACGACGACGCCGAGATAGCTGTCATACCAACTATCGACCAACATCGCCTTCAGCGGCGCCTCGCTGTCACCCTTGGGTGATGGCAGGCGCGTGACAATCGCCTCGAGCACGTCTTCGATCCCAATGCCGGTTTTGGCGGAGATGAGCACCGCATCCTGCGCATCAAGGCCGATCACCTCCTCGATCTGCTCCTTCACCCGGTCTGGCTCGGCGGCGGGGAGATCAATTTTGTTCAGTACCGGGACGATTTCGTGATTAACCTCAATCGCTTGGTAGACGTTGGCGAGGGTCTGCGCCTCCACCCCTTGGGAGGCGTCGACCACCAAGAGTGAGCCTTCGACGGCGGCCAGCGAGCGGTTCACCTCATAGGCGAAGTCCACGTGGCCGGGCGTGTCGATCAGGTTCAGCTGATAGGTGATGCCATCCTTAGCGGTATATTTGAGAGAGACCGTCTGCGCCTTAATCGTGATGCCGCGCTCGCGCTCGAGCTCCATATTGTCGAGCACCTGCTCCTTCATCTCGCGCTCGGT
>CAYFHK010000036.1:0-22128 GCA_964342585.1 uncultured Caulobacterales bacterium
CGCTGGAACCGGCCGCCGATTGGATGCTGGCCCTTGCGGGCGTCTCAATCATCGCGACGGTCGCGGCTGGATTTTACGCCTACGCGACCGTGGCGCATGACGCGCCATCGCATGAGGCGATGACGATCCATCGAAACTGGGCGGTGCCATCGGCGATCTTGGTGCTCTTGCTCGCAGGATGGCGGTGGCGCTCACGCCAAGAAAAGCCCGGCGGCCTGTTCGTCGCGGGCATGATGGCGGCAGCCTTGATGCTGTCGGTCACGGCCTGGTGGGGCGGCACCATCGTCTACAAATACGGTCTTGGCGTCAAAAGCCTGCCGGATATCTCAAGTGATGGACATGATCATGACCATGACGAAGAGGGCCATGGCGATCATGACGGGCACGCGCATTGATGCGTGCATAAGTGTTTCAGGCGCGTATGGATAACCTATTGATAATACCCCCTATGGGGTATTATATGGAGAGCGCCGACGATCCCTTTTCCGCACGCCGGCGCCCGCAAACTTTAAAGGAGGCGGCGACATGAACATCAAGCCCGTCGGTCAGGCTTTGTCCTTTTTTCTGGTCATTACGTATTTACTCTGCATTGGTTGGGGGCTGGTGACGCCGCCTTCGCTCCACATGCATGGCGTCTGGGAAGGGATGTTGCCAGGCTTTGAGTTCTTGACCCTTACAGGCTTCATCTGCGGTCTGGTCGGGGCCTATCTCTATGGCTGGTACATCGCGCTTGTTTTCGTGCCGCTTTATAACCGGTTCAACAGATAGCGCCGGACCGAATTTGATCCGGGTCCTTCTTTTCAAGGGCGCCATTTTACTTAACAGAGACTTTGACGATGACTGAGCACGATCATTCCGCCCACGGACACCAAGGCGATCATTGCCACTCCGGCGCTGACGCCGCGCCCGATGGCGATTATGATCACATTCCGGAAGGATATGATGGGGTTGTTTGGACCTGCCCCATGCATCCGCAAGTGCGAGAGGTCTCCAATAGCGGGTGTCCGATTTGCGGCATGTCGCTCGAACCGGAAACGGTGACTGCTGAGGAAGATACCTCAGAACTTGTCGATATGACGCGCCGGTTCTGGGTGGGTTTGATCTTATCCGCACCCCTGATTGTCTTCGTCATGGGCGAAATGATCCCGGGCAATCCACTCATCGAGTTCATCAATCCGACGCTGTCCCTATGGCTACAAGCTGCGCTCGCGACGCCCGTCGTGCTGTGGGCGGGCTGGCCATTTTTTGTGCGCGGTTGGCAATCGGTCAAACATCGCAGCCTTAACATGTTCACCCTGATCGCCATGGGTGTCGGCGTCGCTTATATTTATTCGCTGATCGCGACGATCTGGCCGGGCCTCTTTCCGGCCTCGTTCCGCGGTCATGGCGGAACGGTCGCTGTCTATTATGAAGCCGCCGCGGTCATTGTCACTTTGGTCCTGTTGGGTCAGGTCCTGGAGCTGCGCGCCCGCAGCGCGACGTCCGGGGCCATCCGGTCTTTGCTCGAGCTTGCGCCGCAGACCGCGCGCAAGATTTTAGACGACGGGACCGAAGAAGAAATTGATCTTGCCGAGGTTCAATCAGGCGATCTCCTAAGGGTGCGCCCTGGCGAGAAAATCCCCGTCGATGGGGAAGTTCTTGAAGGTAGAACCACGGTCGACGAATCCATGGTGACCGGTGAACCCGTGCCCGTCGAAAAGACGCTAGGCGACAAGGCGACTGGCGGCACGGTCAATGGAACCGGCTCGATCGTGATGCGCGCCACCCATGTCGGCGAGGACACATTGCTGTCGCAAATCGTCCAAATGGTCGCCGCCGCGCAGCGGTCACGCGCCCCGATCCAGCGTCTGGTCGATATTGTATCGGGCTGGTTCGTGCCGGCGGTGATCATTATCGCGATACTGACCTTTATTGTGTGGTCCATTTTTGGACCGGATCCGGCCATGGCGTTCGCTTTGGTCAACGCCGTCGCGGTTTTGATCATTGCTTGTCCATGTGCGCTTGGGCTTGCAACCCCGATGTCGATCATGGTCGGCACCGGCAAAGGCGCCTCGAACGGCATTTTGATTAAGAATGCCGAAGCGTTGGAGACGTTCGAGAAGGTCGACACGATTGTGGTCGATAAGACCGGCACGCTGACACTTGGCCGCCCGGATCTCATGGTGGTCGAACCCGTCGGTCGATTTGATCAGCTGACCCTGCTCGGGCTGGTCGCTGCAGTTGAGCGTTCAAGTGAACATCCTTTAGCCGAAGCGATCGTACGCGGGGCGCAAGAGCGACAAGCGCCCTATCTTGAGGCGACGGAGTTTAAGTCCGTGACCGGCGAGGGCGCTGAGGCGATCGTGGACGCCAAGCGCGTCTCGATCGGCAATTCAAAGATGATGAAGCGTATGGGCGCCTGGTCGGATGAGCTTGCCGGCGACGCTGATCGCTATCGCGCCGAGGGACAGACCGTCATGTTTGTCGCGGTCGATCGCGAGCTCGCAGGCTTTATCGGCGTTGCCGATCCGATCAAGGAGACAACCCCAGAAGCGATCGAACGCTTGCATGCGCAGGGCCTGAAAGTGGTGATGCTGACCGGCGACAATGAAATGACCGCCCAAGCAGTCGCCAAAAGGGTCGGCATTGATGAGGTGCACGCGGATGTTTCCCCTGAGGACAAATACGAAATTGTATCGCGCCTTCAAGTGGCAGGCGCGCGTGTGGCGATGGCCGGCGACGGGATCAATGACGCCCCGGCACTGGCGCAAGCCGATGTCGGGATCGCCATGGGCACCGGGACCGATGTCGCAATGGAAAGCGCTGGGGTCACGCTTGTCAAAGGTGATCTCTTAGGCGTGGCGAAGGCGCGCGAGCTTAGCCGTGCAACCATGCGCAATATTCGCGAGAACCTATTCTTTGCGTTTATCTACAACTCGCTTGGCGTGCCTGTGGCAGCTGGCATCCTCTATCCCTTTTTCGGGATCCTCCTTAGCCCAATGATCGCCGCCGCCGCGATGAGCCTGTCTTCGGTCTCTGTGCTGTTGAATGCGTTGCGATTGCGCGGTCTAAAATTATGACCGCACAAGGAACGTCATCCAAAGGCGCGTTTACTCCGGCGCTTGGTTTTAATGCGCTGACGCCTGTTTATGACCTTGCAATTGCGATATTTACACGCGAACGCATCTGGCGCACCCGGTTGATCGACGCGATAGATCCAAATCCAAATGATCTGATCCTCGATATTGGGTGCGGCACCGGCAGCCTTGCACACTTCATTGACCAGGCTTGTTCATCTGCTTCTTATCTCGGTCTCGATCCGGATGAGCAGGCCGTAAACATTGCAAAAAAACGTGCACAACAAAAGTCCATTGCAGCGCGCTTTGTGACTGGGTTCTTCGATGGCTCTGAGACCGTTGAAGGCAATCGCCCAAACAAGATTGTCACCTCGCTCGTCCTGCATCAAACGCCGCTTCCTGAAAAGCGCCGTATCATCAAGCAAGCCTATGATTTATTGCCCGTCGGCGGCGTACTGATCATTGCCGACTATGGCGAGCAGAAGACTGCCTTGATGCGATTTCTGTTTCGCTGGACGGTTCAAGCCTTGGATGGATTGGACGATACCCAGCCCAATGCCGACGGCGTTTTGCCGGACTTGTTGAAAGACACGGGCTACACGGATATTTCCCAGACAGCGACTGTTCCCACGCCGAGCGGTTCCATCTCGGTGCTTCACGCATCCAAAGGCCTTCAGGATGGAGGACAACCGGCATGAAGAGCAGTTACGAACAAAGCAGTCTCACCCTGACAGCGACCGTCGCTATGGGAACCGGCGTTATGATTGGCGCGGGCATTTTTGCGTTGACCGGGCAAGTTGCTGAATTTGCCGGCGCGCTCTTTCCAGTGGCGTTTATTCTCGCCGCCATCATTAGCGGGTTCAGCGCTTATTCGTACATCAAGGTCTCGAACAAATACCCCTCGGCGGGCGGGATTGCGATGATCCTTAAAAAAGCCTTCGGTCCGACAACTGTGACCGGGGGCGCTGCGCTGCTCATGGCGTTTTCAATGATCATCAATGAGAGTCTTGTCGCGCGCACCTTCGCGACCTACTCGCTCCAACTGTTCGGGATTGAGGGCGGCATCCTTGTGCCGGTCTTGGCGCTTGGGGTGATCCTGGCGGCCTTTCTGATCAATGTCGCGGGCAACAGCATCATCTCCAGCGTCTCAAAAGTAACGGCGATCCTGAAAGTCGGCGGCATCTTCGCCTTCGCGTTGATTGCCATGTATGCCTCTGGGTTTTCTTTTGAAGCGCTCTCGAACGCCGATCTCAGCGAACAAACATCGGTTGGCGGATTTATGGCCGGGGTCGCACTCGCGATCCTCGCCTATAAGGGTTTCACGACCATCACCAATAGCGGCGGCGAGGTGCGGTCGCCGGAAAAGAATGTCGGACGTGCGATCATGATCTCGCTGGCGATTTGCGCGGTGATTTATATCCTGGTCTGTTTTGGTGTGGCCGCCACATTGACCATCCCGGAGATTGTCCAAGCCAAAGATTATGCGCTAGCCGAAGCGGCCCGTCCGGCGCTCGGTAATATGGGGGTATGGTTTACCGTCGCCATTGCGATCATTGCGACAAGCTCAGGTCTTTTAGCGAGCATGTTCGCGGTCTCACGCATGCTCACCATGCTGACGGATATGAACATTATTCCGCACAGCCATTTTGGCATGCCGGGCGATGTTCAAAAGCATACGCTGGTCTACACAGTGATTGCCGCGGGCGTTTTAGCCGTCTTTTTTGATCTCAGCCGGATCGCCTCGCTCGGCGCCATCTTCTATTTGGTCATGGACATCGTCATCCATTGGGGCGTTTTGCGCCATTTGAGAGAAGAGGTTGGCGCCAACCCTCTCATCCTGATCAGCGCCATCTGTCTCGATATTGCTGCGCTTGGCGCGTTTCTTGTTTTAAAACTTCAAAGCGATCCGATGATCATCATCATCGCGATCATCGCCATGGCGGCCGTGTTCGGATTTGAGAAATTTTATCTTTCCCAGCGCAGAGACGCGCCGTCATCCAATGGCGGTCATGGCGGGGCTCATGGCGGCGCGCACGAATAAGGCCCGTCCGCATCGGTTAAGCCTGACAGGCATCACATGATCGAACTGCACGTGCTGGCAGATTTTGGAGGGCGATTAGCGCTCTGTTTCGGAAAGCAGGCGGATGAAGGGCGCTGGCTCATCAAGAGACCATGGATCGACCGCCTCATCTGCAATGTCATCCCAGCGTAGGCTCTTCTCGCCGCAATATTGATGAACCGGAAAATCAAGGCGCGCGCCGGGACGATCTGGCAACATCATCCGAAACTCAAATTGCTCATAAGAGTAATCTGGAAACGATCCGCCGGACCAGATCAGCGCGCCGACTGTTTCGGTGACTTCAAAGCCGTGCAGCATGACAGGCTCGTCCAGGGCTTTCATTTCGACCTCAACGGTCCAGCCGGTCAGGGCTCGCGGCGTCACCCGCGTCACGCCGTCCGGCATGTCGATGCGCACGCTTGTCGTCGGCGCTCCATCACACCCATGCATGACGCGCAGCTGCGCGGTGTGAAAATCACCGGCCTCAGCCTGCATATGATTGAAGACGACATGGGCTTGGGCCTGGCTTGCCAAGAGTCCGGCGCTGACGGCGAAAAATAGGCTTCTCATTTTTTTTCTCCATACTGAAGGTTACATACATTACGCGCCGGGCCCGGTGAGCGTCGTCGCCGCGCCAATTGCGAGCAAAACTCCAGCAAACAAGACCGCGTCCATCATCAATGTGCGCCGCAAGAGACATCGGCCGGACGCGGCGTCTATCTCTAGTCTTTGGGTCACGCACATTTTATTGTAGGCGCCCAAGGCAAGAGCGGCGCAGGCAAGGAGCAGCTTCAGCAGCAAAAGCTGACCATAAAGGGTCGCGATCATGCTTGGAAGCGACCCTGTTAATTGGAAGGCCAGCCACAATCCACTGGCAAAGAGCAAGGGCACGCACCAGAGGGCGAATTGGCTGAAACGCCGCATGCGGTACAATACGACATCATCTGAAACGTGGTTTGCAGGCCAAAGAACAATCGGCGCGCTCACCCAGAAAGCCGCAATCGCGAAATGCAGCGAAACCAAATATGGATTAAGCTCAGGAGACTCCAATCCATGCGTGTGTCCGCCAAGGCCCGCCGCAGCGATCACCGCGAGCGCGCCGATCAATAACAGTGCTCGTGTTCTGAATAAAGCGCCGGCAAGAAGTGCAAGACCACCGGCGCTATAGGATAAAACCTGAAGCCTGTTAGGCGCCCAAACCCAACCAAACATGGAAAAATCGAACATGCGCTCGAGCCCGCCAGCGAGCTCGGCATTGAGCAAGAGTAGCCGAAGCGTGGCACAGATAAGCAGCAAGAGCGCCAGCCGCGCGATCCATGGGCGGTGGTTCGTATCGAGAATATTGCCATGCAGACTGAGCCCGGCCGCGCCAAGCCCGCCGACATAGAGGCCGGCTTTCACTGTGAGCGATATGAACGCCAGCACAGGTTTAACCTGTGATCATAAAGTCGATCTGACCTTTCATAACGTGGCCGTCCTTGGCGACGGCCCGCCATTTTAGAATGTACTGTTCAGGGGCGAGCGCAGGCAAAGGGACGGAAAAATCCTTGCCCATCTGACGCGGGCGTTCGAATGCTATTTCGACGGACGTACCGGCAAGGGTCTCAAGCTCGAGCCCGGCAAGACCGACATCGCTTCCAAAGGAAAAGTCGAACGTATCTGGAGCGGTCGTGAGTTCGGCGCCGTCCTTAATGTTGGATGAGACGATGGTCGTATGGGCGAAAGCCGGCGCGGCGAGCAGGAGGACTGCGGCGGCGGCGGCGATGTTGCGAAGAAATTTCATCGGGGCCTCTAGCTTTTTGAAACTTTAATGACATATACCTATACCCGATAGAGGGTATATACAATGAATTCTGACACGAAGACAGCAGCACTCAAACGCCTTGCTCGCATTGAAGGGCAGGTGCGCGGCGTATCGAAGATGATTGATGATGACCGGTACTGTATTGACGTCGTCCGGCAGGTGCAGGCGATCAAGGCGGCGCTGAATGGTTTAGAGAAGGTGGTCCTGGACGACCATCTCGCCACCTGCGTGGAACATGCCCTGACGAGCGACGATGTGAATGCGCGCCGCGAGAAAGTTGAAGAGCTCGTGGCGGTGTTGGGCGGGCGAAAAAAGTAAGTCTGGACTTATACCCCCAAGGGAGTATAAGTTTTTTAAACCTTACCGGAGTATCCTGACCGTCTGATGTTGAACGTAACGCGCCTTCTGATCGTGATGTCGGTCGCCATTTTGGCGGCCCATCCCGTGATGGCGTGTTGTTTGACCGGGCATGGCGAGCCGGTTGTTTCAAATGCCGACGTCGAGACGCATCCATGCCACAGTCATGAGGCCGATGGCGAAAACGCAACCCCTGCGGCCACCGATCGCGAAAAGTTGCCGGAAGAGTGTGCGGGCGGCCTGATATGCGATACGGCGATTGTGCAGGCGCAAACGGTTGAAGCTGGCGCCTTAACGCCGCAGCTCTCATCAGAAATTCCGTACGCGTCTGTCGCGGTGCGGTTTGACGGCTTTGAACATAAAACGATTGTGTTCACTACAGGGCCGCCGGGCGAACGCCCGATTTTGCGAAACTCTCCCATTACGCTGAAACAGCGCCTGTTGGTCTGATCGGGCGGCTTAACGCGCTTTTGTGCGCGTTTTTCGCTGTTCGTTTCAATCAATCCGTGCTGTTCTTATGTTGCAGAAATTCAAACTCTGGCTGAGCGTCGCCGCCGCGATCAGCAGCCTGTCGGGCGGGACCGCCCTTGCTCAATCGCTTGAAGATCTAGAGGCGCGCCTTTTAGATCATCCCTCGCTTAATGCGCTCACCTATGATGCAGAGGCCTGGCGCGAACGCAGCACAGCTGCGACGGCTTTGCCTGATCCCGTCGTGTCCGTCGGCATCAATAATTTTCCGATCTTCGATCCTTCTTTCTCAGAGTTTTTGCCGACCAATAAGGCCGTCGGTATCCGGCAAGATTTTCCCAATCGTGCTGGCCGGGAGGCGCGTGCCGGAGAAGCACGCATGTCGGCGGAGCAGACCGACCGCATTCGCTCAGCGCAGTTTGCAACCTTGCGTGGCGAACTCATCGCGCTCCTTTACGAGCAAGAACGGATTGAGACCCAGCGCCAACTCGCTGCGACACAAAATGAAAAATATGATGAGCTTGGCGGGGTTGTTGAGGCTGAAATCGATGCCGGTCGGCCGGTTGTTTACCGCTTAGCGGAGATCGAAGCCGAACGTGCGCGCGTTTCCAGTCTCTTGGTCGATCTTGATCGCCAAGACGCCGAACTCGGCGCTCGGCTGATCGATTTTGTTGGGTATGTTCCCGCTACGCCGGCCCCGTCGGTCGACCCGCAAGATTGGTCAGGCGACGCGATAGCGTTTCACGCCGTGCGGGTGGCCGAGGCGGGTATCCGCGTTGCGGATCATTCCGTGGACGGCGCGAAAGCGGCGTGGCGCCCAAATTGGGGGGCGCAATTGACCTATCAACAGCGCGAAGCCGGATCGAATTTTTCTGGCGATGATTGGGTCTCTGGCATGGTGACTTTCACGGTGCCGCTTTGGGCCGACCGCAGCCAAGCGCCGCGCCTGCGCGCCGCCAAAGCGGATCGGGCGAGCGCCGAGATGCGCTACCAAGCCGCCGCCAGAAGGGCCGCGGCCAGATTTGCGGCGGAGGCTGCCGCCTGGCGTTCCTACGCGGACAATATCGCCGTCCTGGAGCAAAACATCGCGGCGGTTGAAGACGAAATGGCCGCGCAATTGACGCTCTATGAGTCTGGCGCCGGCGACTACTCCGCCATCATCGATGGTGAAATCGCTATTCTCAAGCTGCGCGCCGATATCGCCGCAGAACATTCAAATCGGGCGAGCGCGATCGCGCGCATGAACGCCCTTCTGGTGACCCCATGAAACAGACATTTTTACTTCTGAGCACGAGCCTTGTCGCCTTGCTGTCAGCCTGCAGCGAAGCGCCCGATACTCAGCCGACGGAAGCGGCGAGCGGCATTCAAGTCAGCGCCGACGTTGATGAACCGACGCAGTTTACGTGTCCGATGCACCCGCATTACATTTCGACCGATGCAAACGGGTCATGTCCGATTTGCGGCATGGATCTTGTGCCGGTCAGCAGCGAACCGAGCGGGCCTCAAGGGGACGGATCAATCGCTGTCGCTCCAGAAATGGTGCAGACCATGGGCATACGAACGATCGCCGCAGAGACGATCGATTTTGGGGACACCTTGCGCGCATTTGGCGTTGTTGAATCCAATGAACGATTGGAAAATGTCGCCGCATCGCGTCTTGAAGGCTGGATTGAAAATCTGACCGTTCGCGCCGAAGGCGACAGCGTACGTCCAGGGGCGCTGCTATACCGGGTCTACAGTCCTGATCTCATTGCCGCCCAAAAGGATTTTCTAAACTCGCTCCAAATCGGAAACGAAAACCGCATCGCCGCCGTGCGCCAGCGTTTGCGATCCCTCGGCATGCAGAATGCAGTAATCGACCGGCTGACCCAAAACCGCGAGGTGATCGAAAGGGTTCCGGTCTATGCCGAAGCAGGCGGCACCGTTGCCGAGCTGCAAGTGCGCGAAGGTGATTACGTCAAACCGGGGACGCCAATCCTGCGCTTGCAATCTTATGCCGGTGTCTGGGTCATGGCGTCTATTCCAGAGACAGACTTACCGCTGATCGATACCGGGCGTACGGTGCGCCTCAACTTTCCAAGCGCGCCCGAAGCGCCGGCGGAAGGCAAAGTGGATTATATCTATCCGACGATCGATCCGGCCACACGCACCGCGCAGGTTCGCATCGAGGTCGATAATAGTGCCGGCTATCTACGCCCAGGCGCCTATGCTGACATTTCATTAGATCTTGGCGGCGAAGAACGATTGTCCGTGCCGCAGGAATCCATCTTGCGCGACAGCCGCGGCGCTCACGTGATTGTCGCCTTGGGCGACGGCCGGTTTAGAGGCCGTGCGGTTCGCACAGGCGTCAGTAGTAACGGGCACACGGAGATTCTCGCCGGTCTTGTTCCAGGTGAGATGGTGGTGGCGAGCGGCCAGTTCATGCTCGACAGCGAAGTCAATTTGCGGGAAGGCTTTTCAAAATTGCAGGCACCGCCAGCCATGATGGCGGGCCCCGATACGCCGCTCTCACAGCTCCCCGTAGATTCGACCACGCTCGCTGAAATCGACCATTTCACCGATATGGCGCTTTATTTTCATGAAGCGCTGAATGATCGCTACAAGATCGATCCCTATTTTGTCGACCCAGCGCTTGGACTTGGTGAGCGCTTGCGCGACCGATTTGCCGACACCAAGCTTGTGGCCATCTTAGAGGATAGCGAGGTTGCATTGCGCGCGGCTAAAGACGCACGCGGCGGGCAAGCGCTTGGCGCTGAACTGGCGCGTTTAATGGCGGCGATGGAGCCGTGGCTCTTGCAAGGGGCGCCGGTGCATTACCGCAATGCGGGCATTAGCCTTTTTCGTGAAGAGGGAACAGGGCGCCTTTGGATTCAAGAAGGCGACGCCCCGCGAAACCCATATGGCGACGGTAATGCCGAACTGATCGATTGGCCCGATCCAATGGCCGGAATGGACGCCCAGGCGCCGGCGCGCCGCGCGATCGATCCGCATGCGGGTCATCGGTAGGAGGCGGCGATGACAGAGACAAACATGCCGGGCTCAAAACCTGATGATCTTGCTGGACATGACCCTTCTAAATCCTGGGTCGCCGGTCTCATCCATTGGTCGATCACGAATCAATTGATCGTTCTGGTATTGGCGGGCGCGCTCGCGGTCGCCGGTTGGCTCGCAGTCGAGCGCACGCCACTCGACGCCGTTCCAGATTTGACTGACACCCAAATTATTATCCGTACGGAGTTTCCGGGACAAAGTCCGCAAATTGTCGAGGATCTTGTCACCTATCCACTGTCGACCAACCTCCTCGGACTTCCGCGAACTAAAGACGTGCGCGGCTCGTCCATGTTTGGAACCAGCTTCGTCTATGTGATTTTCGAAGATGATGTTGATCTCTATTGGGCGCGATCACGTGTCCTGGAAGCGCTGTCGCGTTTGGGATCAGAGCTGCCTGATGGCGCCGTGCCGCAGATTGGACCGGACGCCACAGGAGTAGGGTGGGTCTATCAATATGCATTGGTGGACCGCACTGGCACGACCGATCTTGCAGAATTACGATCACTCCAAGACTGGTTCTTGTCGCTCGAGCTTGCCGGGGTTGACGGGGTTGCTGAAGTCGCCTCCGTCGGCGGGTTCGTGCGCGAGTATCAGATCCTGATCGATCCCAACCGTCTACGAAGCTTTGATATCTCCATCGCCCGAGTTCGAGATGCGGTGCGCTCGGCCTCTAGCGAGGTTGGTGGGCGCGTCATGGAGCAAGCGGAAACCGAATATGTCATCCGCTCATCCGGTTATGTCGACGAGCGCAGCGACCTTGATAATGTCGTGATTTACGCCGCTGACGGAACGCCGGTGCTGCTTCGCGATGTGGCGCGCATCATTGAAGGCCCAGCGCTTCGGCGCGGCATTGTCGAGCTCAATGGCGAAGGCGAGACGGTCGCCGGGATCGTCATTATGCGCGATGGCGAAAACGCGCTTCAAGTCATCGATCGGGTCAAAGATAAACTCGCAGAATTGCAACGCGGTCTTCCGGAAGGCGTTGAGATCGTCACGGTCTATGATCGCGCGCCGCTGATCGAAGGCTCGGTCGAGTATCTCCAGCACAAGCTCATCGAAGAGGGGATTGCGGTCGCGCTCGTTATCCTAATTTTCCTCCTGCATGTGCGCTCGTCTTTCGTTGCGATCATCACCTTACCGCTCGGTGTGCTCGGCGCGTTTATGATCATGTCTTTCCAAGGCGTGACAGCGAATATTATGAGCCTTGGCGGTATCGCCATCGCAATTGGCGCCATGGTCGACGCCTCGATTGTGCTGGTAGAGAATGCCAGCCGCAAATTGTCCGAGTTCGACGACAAACCGAGCCCTGCAGCTAGGCGCGCGGCCCTGTTGGAAGCAGCCCAGGAAGTCGGCCCGGGAATTTTCTTCTCCCTGCTGATCATCACAGTGTCTTTTCTTCCCGTCTTCGCCCTAACCGGAGAAAGCTATCGGCTCTTTTCTCCGCTCGCCTTTACCAAAACCTATGCCATGGCGTTCGCGGCCATTTTGTCGGTGACCCTGGTGCCGGTTTTGATGCTTTATTTGATGCGCGGAAAATTCCGCCGTGAAGACGCCAATCCGCTGAATGCGTTTTTCGTCTGGGTCTACAAACCAATTCTGCACGCTGCGCTTCGGTTCAAATGGGTGACGATCGCCCTCACGCTGGCGCTGACAGCGAGCGTTATCGTTCCTGCGCAGCGCATTGGATCGGAATTCATGCCAGCGCTTTATGAAGGTGAGTTGCTCTACATGCCGACAACCTTGCCTGGGGTTTCGGCGACCAAAATGCGCGAGATTCTCGGCCAAACAAACCGGGTGATGAAAACAGTGCCCGAAGTGGAGTCCGTGTTTGGTAAAGCGGGCCGCGCCGACACCGCGACCGATCCAGCCCCGCTCACCATGATTGAAACATGGGTTCGCTTAAAACCGAAAGAAGAGTGGCGAGCGGGCGTCACGATTGACGACATAATCGCCGATCTCGACCAGCGTTTGCAGATGCCGGGCCTCGTCAATAGCTGGGGTTACCCGATCAAAATCCGCATGGATATGGTCTCCACCGGTGTTCGAACGCCGATTGGGATCAAAGTCACCGGTGACCGCCTCACGCAGATCGAACAGATCGCGCGTGAAATTGAGACGGTTGTCGCCGATGTGCCTGGAACGCGTTCGGCCTTTGCAGATCGCGTGCTCGGCGGAAAATATCTGGAGATCACGCCCGATCGCGGCGAGCTGGCGCGCCGGAACATCGATATGGGCGTGTTCCAGCATGTTGTGCAGACCGCGCTTGGCGGCATGCGCTTGTCACAATCGGTGGAGGGGCGTGAGCGCTACAATATCATTCTGCGTTATGACCGTCCGTTCCGGGAAAATGCCGATGATCTGGAAGATATCCTCGTGCCAACGCCGACCGGCGCGCATATCCCGCTCGGAGAGCTCGCGCAGGTGACCTACACCGAAGGCCCGCCGATGATCCGCTCTGAAAATGCGCGGTTAACCGGCTGGGTCTTTGTCGACATTGAAGGGCGAGATATGGGCGGCTATGTCGCCGAGGCGCGTGCAGCTGTTGCCGATCAGGTCGCGCTTCCACCAGGATATGCGGTGGATTTTGCCGGCCAATATGAACAGCTTGAAGAGGCCAATGCGCGCCTGCAAATCGCCATACCCGCCGCGGTCGCACTCATCTTTCTTCTCTTGATGATGCATTTCGGCCGAATGGATCGCACCCTGATCATTATGGCGAGCCTGCCCTTTGGACTAATTGGCGGGTTATGGGCGGTTTGGCTTGCGGGCTACAATCTCTCTGTCGCGGTCGCCGTCGGGTTTATTGCTCTCGGCGGGATTGCAGTCGAAACCGCCGTCATCATGTTGCTCTACATTGACGGGGAAGTGCGCAAATCCCAGCCCAAAACGTCCGAAGAGCTCTTCGCGGCGATCAGCAAAGGCGCAGCCATGCGCGTGCGCCCGAAGCTGATGACTGTCACCACCATCTTTGCAGGCCTTGCGCCGATCTTTCTCACCGATGGATTGGGATCGGACGTGATGCGGCGCATCGCACTGCCAATGATGGGCGGCATGGCCTCCACCCTTGTCCTGACCCTGATTGTTATTCCTGCGATTTACTACATCAGAACTGGATTTCAGCTGTCCGCGCGCACCGCTGAGACCCGCAACCCAGAACCTTCATTATCAGAACCAAAAGGAGAAACGATATGAGACTTATCAGTATGATGACGGCGAGTTTTTTCGTCATAGGCCTGACCGCATGCGCAGGCGCTGACGACTCGCAGGCGCAGTCAAATGGGAGCGCGGCGGATGTCGCGGAGAGCGCCAGTCAAGAGATGATGGATCATGGCGATCATGAGATGCATGGCGGCGCAACGACGATGGATGGTGTCGGCCACGCGACCGGCACCGTGCGTTCGGTCGGGAGCCAAGGCGATTTTCTGACCATTCAACATGGCCCCTTTCAGGGCGGGATTGATATGGGCGCGATGACCATGGGCTTCGACATTATGGGTGAAGTGGACTTGAGCGGATTTTCAGACGGCGACGAGGTGGCCTTCATGGTCAAGCAAGGCCGCGACGGCTCCTACCGGATCACGGCAATCTGCGACACCGCGGCCGAGGGCGATGACTGCCTCGACGCGATCATGGATCACCAACACTAAACCTGGAGGCTGGTGAGATGGGCGTACTCAGATGGAGTGTTCGCATACACAAATGGGTCGCCCTGATCGTCGGCATTCAGATTATGCTCTGGATTGCCGGCGGGCTAGTCATGAGCGCTATCCCGATAGAACAGGTTCGCGGCGAGCATAAGGTGCGCCAAGTTACGCCGCTTGAGGTCGATCCGAGCCGGCTGGTGTCCCTCGAACAGGTCACGCGTTCCTTGCAGCTTGATGCTGTGTCAAGCGCGTCCTTAGGACAAGTCCTTGAAATGCCGACTTGGCGACTGACTGATGCAAACGGGGACACTTACTTGATTGATGCGGTCTCGGGCGCGCGGATCGATCCCGTGGGCGATACTCGGGCGCGGGCGATCGCAGAAGCAGACTATACAGGTTCGGGCGCGCTGGTGAGCCTCGAATCCCTTCTCGATCCACCCGCCGAATATGGAAGGGATGGGCCGGTATGGCGCGCCCGGTTTGATGATAGCGATGCGACGACGCTTTACATTGACCCTCGCTCGGCTGAAGTTCGCGCGCGCCGGTCCACAACCTGGCGCGTCTATGACTTCTTCTGGAAGCTGCATGTCATGGATTATGACGATGGCGAGGATTTCAATCACCCGCTTCTCATCACAGCGGCCGGGGCGGCGTTCTTTGTCGCGATCTCCGGTCTTGTTCTATTGTTCATAAAGATGCGCCGCACGCTGATCGCGTCGCGGCGCAAGTCCACATTGCGAGGCTGAGGTGCGGCGCGTCGTCAAGGCCAAGGGTGATCAGCGGGTAGCAAGACGCCCAGAGGATCATGACCGCGACGACGCGCGAGGATTGGGAGCTCATCCGTCTCGCCGTCCCATCGAGCGTAAACGCCGACCGCTGCGAACCTCAGAACAGCAGGGGCACTTACAGTTCAATGCGTTTCATCTCGGAATAGTTACCTCGCGTGCGGAGCGTCAGTGATACAGTGACATTGCTTCGATTGCGCCAGAACCACCCATGTGACCCATCGAACTGCGCCGACAACGCGCCCGCGTCACCTGTCTCTGCGCGTCCTCGGCGATAGCTGGTCGATTGGCCGGCGACGCCGTCTCCGTGTAGGTCTGAATTGAGATGGCCTTGATCCACCGTCCACTCATAGTCTGCAACCGCTGACGCTGTCATGATGAGTTTGATCTCTGCTGCTTCGCCGGGCGCTAAGGACAGTGTTACCTCGTCTGTCCATTCAGGTTCTGGTGTCTGGGGGGCATCTGCGGTTTCATCGGCTGTGACGCGCTCCTCTGTCATCTTGGCTGTCGTCGGATCGATTTCTTTGCGGTCGCTCACGCTGACCGTGTCGAGCGCCGCGACCGTATTCTGGTCGGCGAGTTCATCGCGCGCCGCTTCTTCGGACAATTGCATCTTAATCTCGCCCATTTGCGTCAGGCCGAGGAGGCGCCCGATCCTGGTTGGGTCGACGCCATACTCAGCTGGCAGAATGACGGTGATGAGCAAGGCCCCCGCGACACCAAGCGCGATCAGTGTCGAGCGCAACAATTGAGCGGTGGTTGGAAGGTCTTCTCGGTTGGGAAGGTCTGTGTTGTACATATTCAGTGTCCTTTTAAGATACGAAATAGCCGGTGAGCTGGTAGCCCATGAGGACAAAGCCTGCGGCCATCATGGCGACGTTTGCGGTGTATGCGTGTTTGAAAAAACTCGGGGTTCTGCGCCAATACCCCATGACGATTAGAATCGCGCCGAGGGCTAGGAGTTGTCCGATCTCAACGCCAATGTTGAAGGCGATCAGATTTGCCAAAAGCCCATCCGGAGAGACTTCGTAGTCGAGGATTTTGCTCGACAGACCAAAGCCGTGGAAGAACCCAAAGATCAGCGTGGCGAGCTTGGTATTGGGTTGAAACCCGAACCATCGTTGATAAGCGCCGAGATTATCTAGGGCCTTGTAGACTACGGACAATCCGATGATCGCATCGATCAGATAGCTGTTAACGCCGATATTGAAGAAGACGCCCGCTAACATGGTGGATGAGTGACCGATGGCGAAGAGGCTCACATAGATCCCAATATGCTTCATCTTATAAAGGAAGAAGATGACGCCTAGTAGGAAGAGAATGTGATCATACCCCGTGACCATATGTTTGGCGCCGAGATACATGAACTCAAGAAAATGCACGCCTGTGATTTCTTGAATATAGCCTTTGTCGCCTTCTGCGACGCCATGCGCGAAAGCGGCGCTTGGCCAAAGAAGCAGGGCCGTAATAGGCAGCCATATTTTGTAGTCGGACAAAAGTTTGGGCCAGCCAGCGGGCCCGGCATGCTTTAAAGTATTCGGTATCATGATGTTCCTTCGCTGAGAATGAAGCCGAAGCGCGCTGCGAGAAAAACCGCTCCGGCGTAAAGACAAATGGTGAAACCGCCAGCAAAAATGAGCGAGAGCCAGAAGTTCAGCCCCCGTTCCATCGCCGTTGGCAGAATGAGAAAAAAGGGCAAACTCGGTACGACAAACCAAAGCGTTGCGCGGGCGTGATGGGCCACTTGAGCGACGTCGCCATTGGTGTCCCGCCACAGCCAGATGATGGCGAGGATCGAGATGAGCGGAAGTGAGGCGACAAGCCCGCCAAAGCTCGGAAACCGCCGCGCGATTTCCGAGATGAGTGCGATGAGAACGCCGGATAATGCCGCTTTGAGGATGAAATAGACCATGGACTTACTCCGCTGGTGCGAGCGCGATGGCCTCGTTTGGTGATCGGTCACGCGCCGTGCGGCCAACGATCCGATAAAGGGCTGGCAGAACAAGCAGTGTTAGGAGCGTCGATGAGACGATGCCCCCGATGACCACCGTCGCGAGCGGTCGTTGCACTTCGCTTCCTGCCCCGACATTGAACGCCATCGGCACAAAACCAAGGGACGCGACCAGGGCCGTCATTAGGACCGGCCTTAGTCTTTGCAGGGCGCCTGTGCGGATCGCGCTTTCGAGATCGAAGCCTTCCTCAAGGCGCTGCTTGATGAAGGTGAGCATCACCACACCGTTGAGCACCGCCACGCCGGAAAGTGCGATGAAGCCGACCCCGGCCGAGATCGACAAGGGAAGATCGCGAAGCGCAAGGGCGGCGACGCCTCCGGTGAGGGCAAGCGGTACGCCGGTGAACACGACGGCGGCATCTCTCAGAGTACCGAACAACATCATCAATATGCCGAAGATCAAAAGGAGCGCGACGGGCACGACAATTGAAAGTCGTTGGCTGGCGGAGATGAGCTGTTCGAAGGTGCCGCCATAAGCGACCCAATAGCCGACGGGCATCTCAACGTCCGCCGCGACCGCGCTTTGCACCTCGCCAATGAAGGAACCGAGATCACGTCCCCGGACATTAGCCGTGACGAGCATTTTGCGCTTGCCGTTTTCACGACTGACCTGATTGGGCCCAAGCTCAATATCTATAGTCGCCAATTGCGATAAAGGCACCGACATCGGTCCATCAGGCATCTGACGATGGGCAGGGAGAGGCACAAGGATTTCGCCTATGGACATGACATCGGAACGAATGCCTTCTGGTAATCTCACCACGATGTCGAAGCGTCGGTCGCCTTCGAAGAATTGGCCAGCCGTTTCGCCGCCAAGCGCGATACTCGTCACATGTTGGATATCCGCTATTGATAAGCCATAGCGCGCCAGTGCTTCCCGGTCGGGCGTGATCGATAGGACCGGTAATCCGGTGACTTGCTCGCGCTGGACATCAACCGCCCCCGGAATATTCAGCACCACGGCTTCTACCTGTTCACCAAGCTCAGCCAACTGATCAAGGTCGTCGCCATAGAGCTTAATCGCGACGTCAGCGCGCACCCCTGAGATCAACTCATTGAACCGCATTTGGATGGGTTGAGTGATTTCGTATTTGCTGCCCGGGACTGACTGCGCCACGGCTTCGATTTGCGCCAACAAGTGCGCCCGCGGCTTTCGAGGGTCTGGCCAATCTTTTCTGGGCTTCATGATCAGAAACGTATCGGCAACGCTGGGGGGCATAGGATCGGTCGCCACATCCGGCGTGCCGATTTTACCGAACACCCGCTCGACTTCCGGGATTTGCGCAAGTTCCGCCTCCAGCATGGATTGCATCTCAAGCGCCTGGGAAAGACTGGTGCCTGGAATACGCAGGGCGTGGAGGGCTACATCGCCTTCATCAAGGTTCGGAATAAATTCAGCGCCGAGTTTTGTGGCGCCATAACCGGCAATCCCGACCAGGACGAGCGCAGCGGCAATCACCCCATACCGCATTTGGAGAGCAAAGCTGAGGGCGGGCCGATAAGCCCATGCCGCGCCTTGCATGACACGGCTTTCTTTCTCATCGACTTTGCCAGTGACGAACATGGCGACCGCCGCTGGAACAAAGGTTAGCGAGAGGATCATCGCGGCGGTCAGGGCGATTACTACGGTGAACGCCATCGGGTGGAACATCTTCCCTTCGATGCCGGTCAGCGCAAAAATCGGAATATAGACGACTGTGATGATCATGACGCCGAAGATTGAGGGTTTGATGACCTCACTCGCCGCTTTCGCCGCCAAGTCGAACCGCTCGTCTCGATGAAGCAACCGTCCCAGTTTCTTTTGTTCATCCGAGAAGCGGCGCAGACAATTCTCAACAATGATCACAGCGCCATCGACGATAAGGCCGAAATCAAGCGCCCCGAGGCTCATGAGATTTCCCGAGACTTTGTTCTCCACCATGCCCGTGATGGTCATCAACATGGCAAGCGGTATCACCGCCGCTGTAATGAGCGCGGCACGGACATTTCCGAGGAGCAGGAAGAGAATGACGATGACGAGAAGCGCGCCCTCGGCAAGGTTCTTCTCCACCGTGGCGATGGTGCGATCGACAAGGGTTGTCCGGTTATAGACCGGCTCGATCGTGACGCCTTCCGGAAGGGAGCCTGCGATTTCGCCAATCCGTTCATCCACACCGATCGAGACCGTCCGGCTATTCTCGCCAATCAACATAAAGGTGGTGCCGAGAACAATCTCTTCACCGTTTTGGGTCGCCGCCCCGGTTCTCAATTCACTGCCGACAATGACATCAGCAACGTCGCGGATCAGGATGCTGGTCGCGCCGCGATCCGCCACAACAATGGACTCGAAATCCGCCATGCTCTGGGCTTGGCCCGGCACCCGGATCAAATTCTGCTCGCCATTGCGTTCAATATAGCCGGCGCCGGTATTGTCATTATTGCGCTCAACTGCGGTAACCACATCCTCTAAGGTCAACCCAAAGCGAGCGAGCGCCATAGGGTCAGGCGTGATGTGAATCTCTTTTTTATACCCGCCGATCGTGTTGACTTCTGTGACGCCGTCGACTGTGCGTAATTGCGGCAACACCACCCATTCATTCAGCGTTCTGAGCGATATGGCATCGAAGGGCCGACCACTCTCGTCAACTGCGCCGGGCTCGGACGACAAGACATACATATAGATCTCGCCAAGGCCCGTTGCGATGGGACCAAGTTCCGGCGAGACGCCCTCCGGCAGATCGTCGCGGACGGCCTGCAGGCGTTCAGAGATCAATTGCCGTGCACGGTAAATATCTGATCCGTCTTCGAACACGACTGTGACTTGGCTGAGGCCATAGCGGGAAATCGACCGCGTATAGTCGAGATCAGGCAGACCAGAGATCGCCGTCTCTACAGGAAAGGTGATCCGCTGTTCGGTTTCCAGCGGTGAGTAGCCCGGCGCTTCGGTGTTGATCTGCACTTGGACATTGGTGATGTCCGGCACCGCATCGATAGGCAGTCTTTGAAAATTGTAGACGCCCAAGGCGGCGAGCGCGAAGACCGCGGCGAGCACAAGCCAGCGCTGCGCGATCGAAAATCGAATGATTTGTTCTAACATTTTGCTCGCTCCTAGTGATCGTGGCTGGCGCCGTCTTTTTCGACGTCGGCTTTGAGGAGAAAGGCGTTGGCGATCACATATTCCGTACCCGGCTCAAGACCTCCATGGACAACCGCCCAGTCGCGGTCCTGTTCGCCCAGTTCCAGCATGCGGACTTCATAGGTCTCATCGACCTTGGCGAAGACGACCGTGAAGTCGCGAAAGCGCTGCAGGCCGGATGTGCGCACAGCGAGGGGCGCCTCGATGGTCTCGACGGTGATCTCGCCATTGATCCGCATGCCTGCGAACACACCAGCATCTGCGGGAATCGGCGCTCTGGCGATCAGGGTTTGGGATGCAGCCGCCGCCATCGGCAGATAGCTTGAGATGGTTGCGTCCACATCTCCCATGGGGGTTTGAAGGGTTACTGGCATGCCAGGCTGAACGCTCGCCTGGTCTCTAGGGAAAACATGAAGCTGCGCTTCAAGGCCTGAGGTATCGCCAATGACGAACAGCGGTTCATCTCGGGCGACATCACCGACATTCGTGTTGCGCTCAATGATGACCCCGCTGGTAGGCGCAGTGAGCGTCAGATTTTGCAGGGTCGAGACATTTTCAAGGCGCGCCAAGGTATCGCCGCGGTTCACGCGATCGCCCACGGATTTTGTGATTGAGAGGACCCGACCTACATAAGGCGATGTCACGTCTGAGGTCGCATTCGGCGCGAAAACAATCTTGCCCGTCACGGGAAGGCTCATGCCGATATTTGCGGCGCCAGCGATTTCCGTTTCGATGCCCGCTTGCTCTGCAATAGCGTCGGCGATTTGCGTCCGACCTTCAAGGGAATCATAAGACCAGGCATAGTCCTGGCCCTGATGGCTTGCAGTTACGGACACGACAAAGGAGTGGGGTTCAGTAACGATACCGTCGCCTAAGAGGTAGTCGCCTTGCGGGGTGAATTCGAAGCGATCGATGACATTGCCAAGGCGTTCCAGTTCAAGGACCACATCGACACTCTTAAGAGGCAACGGTTCGCCGTTTTCATAGGCATAAAGACGAAATTGCGGATCGACGCCGGTCTCAAAGATGGTGACTTCGATGTCGAAATCGCCGTCGCTCAACAATCGGCCCCCATTGGGGCCTTTGACTTCCTCAGCTTCAGCCGTCGCTTGAACTTCTGCGGACAGACGAGATTCCGCTCCGCAACCGACAAGAACAAGGGATGAAGTCAAAAGGAACAAACTGGGCAAAGATAAATTGAGCTGGATCATGGTTGACTCTCCAATCGAGCAGCATCGCCGCTCAGCCGCTGCAACGCGGCATCGTTCATGAGGTAGGTTTCAAGGTGGTCGACGCGCTGCTTGTGAAGATTGATCAACACTTCATGCGTATCGAGAATATCACGGAAGGGCAGCGCGCCGCGCTTATAGCCTTGCTCAGCCAGCTCTAAGGCTTTTGCCGCTTCTGGGATAAGGCTCGTGTCGAGCGTGTTCAGTGTGGTGACCGCCTGAACTGAAGACTGGCGGAGCGCTGTGGCTTCCCGAACAAGCCGTTGTACTAACGCCCGCTTCTCCAATTCGATAGCGCGTTCATCCGCGCGTGCTCTCGCCGCCGTCGCGCTGCTTCGCGCGCCCGTTCCTAAAGGAATGGAGAAGCCGGTAACCAGTCCGACCTCATCAGAGACGCCAAAATTGCGAACCCCGACGCTCCAGGTCACATTGGCCTTGCGATTCGCCTCCTCAAGCATGACCCGCGCTCGCGCTTCTCTTTGCTGGGCATCCAGCGCAAGCAGGTCAGGTAGATTTGCGAAACTCAGATCGACGCTGCGTATGTCAGGC
>CAYFHK010000037.1:0-21878 GCA_964342585.1 uncultured Caulobacterales bacterium
GCCCCGGACGCTGGCGGCGCTCGACCGTGGCGGCATTGCGCCCACCCCACAGGCCGAAGAAGGCGTCACTTACGCGCATAAGATCGACGCCGAGCAGGCGAAGGTCGACTGGCAGCAAAGTGCTGACGCCATCGATGGGCACATTCGCGGGCTCAGCCCTATCCCTGGGGCATGGTGCGTTCACAGGCGGGACGGGGAGGACCATCGGCTGAAGCTTTGGTTCTCGGAAGCTTCCGATACCGAAACGAGCGATTTGCCTGGGACGGTTATCGCCGCCGATGAGGATGGTGTGCTCGTTGCGGCCGGTGATGGCCGCGCGGTGCGCCTTCTCCGTCTGCAACGGCCAGGCAAAGCGGCACAGGAGGCAGGCGCCTTCCTGCGCGGATGGCCGCTCACCGTTGGCGACCGCCTCAGCTGATGCCCCGCTACAAATTGATTGTTGAGTTTGACGGCACGCCTTTCGTCGGCTGGCAACGCCAAGCCAACGGTCTTTCTGTTCAAGAAGTCATCGAGGCGGCAGGCGCAGCGCTCAGCGGATCGCCCTCCCCGGTCTATGGCGCGGGTCGGACAGACTCCGGCGTCCATGGCCTCGGCATGGCGGCGCATATCGATCTTGAGCGCGATTTCCCCGCGCGCACGGTGATGGAGGGGCTGAATGCGCATCTGCGCCCCCATCCTGTCGCGATCCTAGAAGCCAAAGCCGTGACCGACGAGTTTCACGCCCGCTTCAGCTGTCACGCCCGGCACTATCTTTACCGCGTGCTGAACAGGCGCAGCCCCGCCACCCTTGAGCGTGACCGCGTCTGGCGCTTGGCTGGCGAATTGAATGTCCGAGCGATGTCAAAGGCGGCCACTGCCCTCATCGGCAAGCATGACTTCACCACCTTTCGCTCAGCCCACTGCCAAGCGGACAGCCCGGTGAAAACGCTCACCACGCTGACGGTCAGCCAGGCGGGCGACGAAGTGCATTTCTACCTCGCCGCGCCCTCCTTCTTGCACAATCAGGTGCGCTCTATCGTCGGCTCTCTTGCAGAGGTGGGCCTAGGACGTTGGCCTGTCGCGGGCATGGCAGATGCCCTATCTGCAAGAGACAGAGCCGCCTGTGGGCCGGTTGCTCCCGCAAAGGGTCTTTATTTTCTGAAGGCGGATTATCCGCTTGAGGCAGAAAAAGCGCCGATGGCGCCAAGCCCGTAAAAGGGCAGCCCATGAAGGCGCCGCGCCGTCTCTGGTGTCATGCCGCCAAGCGCAAAACAGGGAAACCCTGCCCGTGCGGCAATGGCACTGGCCCGCGCAACGCCCAATCCCGCCGCCCCCGGATGGCTTTGGGTTGGAAAGATCGGCGACACAAAGCCGAGTCCAGCGCCCTGCGCTTTTGCCGCGGCCGCCTCCACCAAGGAATGCACTGGCCAGCTGATCAGGCCCTTTCCGCTGACGGCGTGGGTGCCATCGGCGCCGACCAGTTGCTGTCGCGCCATCAGGAAAAAGTGCCCTCGCGACTTGGCCTCTAAACGTACCTCTTCCGCCAACTTCATTCGCGCTGGCCCCACCATCCCGTCATGGCGGAAGATCACCGCCAACGGCGGGACGCGAGGCACCCGAGGGAGCGCGGCCACCATCTCCGCCACATCTCCGCCACGCCGATCATCGGTGAACATCGCCAGCGCAAAGGGCGGCAGATCGGCCCGCACGGGCGCCGCCGCGCGCAACGCCCACGCTGCGGCGGACAGCCTCCTGACGCGCGCCTCAAAATCGGTCATGAGGTCCCCATGACAAATCCAAGCCTAGAAGAGAATTACAAAGCCGTTCTCCAAGCGATCGAAAAGGCGGCGCGGGAGGCGGAGCGCGACCCGGGGGATATCGATCTCGTGGCCGTGTCTAAAGTGTTCGATGCCGAAACGATCAAGCCGCTGTTAGAGCTAGGCCACCGCCGCTTTGGCGAGAACCGGGTACAGGAAGCACAAGGCAAATGGCCGGGACTGCGTGCGGATTTCGACGGGGTCGAGCTACATCTGATCGGCCCCCTGCAAACAAACAAGTCGGAAGACGCCGTTGAGCTGTTCGATGTGATCGAGACCTTGGATCGAGAAAAGCTCGCGAACCATCTCGCCAAAGCCATGGAGAAAATCGGCCGTCGCCCCTCGCTCTATGTTCAGGTGAACACCGGTGAGGAGGAACAAAAGGCCGGCATCGCGCCAAGCGAGGCGGTGAGTTTTGCCAAATGGGCGCGCGATGATCTGGGGCTGCCGGTGATCGGGATGATGGCGATCCCGCCCATCGATGATGCCCCCGCGCCGCATTTCGCGTTGCTTTACGAGCTCGCACAAGAAGCCGGATTGCCGAAGCTCTCCATGGGCATGTCGGGCGACTACGAAATCGCAGTCACCCTAGGCGCAACCTCCGTGCGCGTCGGCTCGGCAATTTTCGGCGCCCGGCCAAGCCACTAGCTCTGCGCTTCTGAAATCGTCATCACGGTCGCGGCACTCAAGCTCGGCAACAGCGCCAGCATTTCGGCGGGCTTGATGGCCACGCAGCCCTCGGTGGGACCGGGCACCGCATCATCGTCGGTCAGGTGGAAAAAGATCGCGCTGCCTGCCCCTGGCACCGGTCGGATCATGTTGTAATCGAGCACGACGACGAGGTCGTAGACGCGACGCTCAAGCCACAGCTTTTCATGTGACGCTGAAAAAGGCGCGCGCACCGGTCGATTGTAGAGGGCATGGCCCGGATCATCGCACCACAGCATGTCGCTTTCTGTCGCAATGGAGGGCAGCAAGGTACGCGGTCGCCCTAACCGATCAGCGCGATAATAGAGTGTACGCAGCCGAAACGACCCTGTCGGTGTGGCCCCGTCGCCCTCCTTCTTCTGATCATTCGGCGCGACGAGCCCTGACCGGCCAATCATGGCGGGCACCGACCAATCGCCAACGCGCAAGCTTGCCTCAGGCGCACCGACCTTGCCGAAAACATCGATCTTCGATGTCACCTTTTGCTGCATTGCCCGAAGAACTGCCCATATGTTGCCGACGCGGCTCTTACGCGGCACCGGTGGCGAGGAAAAGGCGAGCGAGGCGATGACACGGACGGCGCGTATTGTGCTGGTCGAAGACGACCCCATCCTCAGCACCGCTTTGGCGGAGCAACTGACGGCGCTGAAGGAATTCAGCGTCGAAGTGGTGCCGACCGGCGCTGACGCGATGGCCTATTTCGCCGCCGACACCCATGTCGATCTGGTGCTGATGGATATCGGCCTGCCCGATCTGGATGGTCGCGACGTGTGCCGCGATTTGCGCGCAAAAGGCTTTAAGCCCCCCATCATTATGCTGACCGCCGCAGGCCGCGAAGATGACGTCGTTAATGGGCTTGATGCGGGGGCGAATGATTATGTGACAAAGCCCTTCAAATTCGCTGTCCTGGCGGCGCGGCTCCGCGCGCATTTGCGCAGCCACGAACAATCAGAAGACGCTATATTTCAAGTGGGGCCCTATGAATTTCGGCCAGCCGCGAAGTTGCTTGTTGATCAAGAAGAGCAGAAAATCCGGCTCACCGAAAAAGAGGCCAATATCCTCAAATATCTCTATCGCGCCGGCGGCAAACCCGTGGCGCGCGAGACGCTACTGAATGAGGTTTGGGGATACAACTCTGGCGTTACAACGCACACGTTGGAAACGCATATTTACCGTCTACGCCAAAAAATCGAACCGGTCATTGGAGAGACGCGCCTCCTCCTGACCGAGGCAGGCGGCTACCGGCTCGATGAGAATGTGTGCAGACCCTCCCAAGGGTAGAACTGCCGCGGACTAATCCCGCAACTCCATTTCCTTGAAGGATACCGTGACGGATTGAAGCACGCCACCGTCGGCGCCATGCAGCTTCAGATCGACCGTTTCGGCGGCCCAATCGACATCGATCATGCCGAAATTCACGTCATATTCCATCGTGCCCAGACGAAACGGCCCATCCTCGACACGGGTCTCGCCACTTTCATTGCGCCAGCGGGATCCGGGCAAATTCAATGAAGACGATGTCGCCTCATAAAGCGTATAGGGCACAGCTTCCATGTTCTTATAAAGGGCGCCAGCATGGCGATCGCCTGAAACAAGGACAATATGCTCTGCCGCAGAGGCACTGAGCGTGTCATAGAACCGCTGACGCTCAGCGGGCAGCTGTCGCCATGCCTCCCAGCCATGTCCATCGGCAATGACTTGCACGGAAGAAGCAATGATCCGAAGGTCGGCGGGCTTTGCAAGCTCCTCAAGGAGCCACTTATACTGATCAGCACCCAGCATGGTTTTGGATGGATCCAGATCGGGCATATAACGTTCTTTGCCCGGCATATCGCGCTCGTCGGTTTCCAAGAGGTCACCGCGGAAGAAGCGCGTGTCGAGCATGATCAATTGAACGCGCTGGCCCGGCGCGCCCACGATCTTAGAATAGTAGATCCCATCGCGGGCCCGGCGCGGATCATCCGCGGGCACGGCCCAGGCCTCTTCAAAAATCGCCTCCGCACCATATTTAAATGGATAGTTTCCGCCCTGATCGTTCATTCCATAGTCGTGATCATCCCATGTCACCATCATCGGCGTCTGGGCACGGAAGGCGGCGAAGGGCTCACTCTCGGCAAGCTGGCGATAGGCCTGGCGCAGCTCGGGCATCATGGGGTCGCCGGAGCGGACATCGCCGTAAACATTATCGCCGATATAGAGGAAAACGTCCGGGTCCTTCGCGCCAACCGCTGACCAAATCGTCTGATCCTCATTCTGCTGAAGGCAGGAGCCAAACCCGATGCGCGTAATCGGCGCGTTTTCATCGAGTGGCGCCGACGGCATCGGGATGATCGGCGCAGGTACCTCAAGCGTGGCCGTTTCAGCCGGCACACCATCAGTCGACGGCGTTGTGGTGGCACAGCCCGCGAGAAGCGCGGCAAGACCAATCGCGGAGGCGGCGTGTTTGACGACCATGGTGGCTTTCCTTCCCTGCTGCAGCCTTGCTTTAGCGCGGCTCTGCGACAGATTGGTGACCGCTCTCGCGGCGTTCGGCAAGCAGGTGGGCTGCAATCTCGCTCACCCGTCGTGCATTTCCCGCCCATGTGAGGTCGCGATCAATAACCGTTTGCCGCGCCGCGTGCCCTAAACGGGCGCGCAAATCCGGTTGCGCCATGAGGCCATCCATCGCCTGGAATAATGCGCCCTCATCGCCGGGCGGCACGAGCAAGGCATTCGCGCCGTCTGTCAGCACTTCGCGGATATTCGGTTGGTCGGGAGCCACAATCGCGCGGGCCTGCGCCATATATTCCTGCAGCTTGAGCGGCGAGGCGTAGGGCGTACTGGCGGGCTGTAGCGCGATGTCGAAACTCGCAATCAGCGACGTCACCTCTCCTTGCGGTACCGCGCCCGTCACCACCATCCGCTCTGACAAGTTTAGAGCTGCCGCTTTGGCTTGAAGCTGCGGTATGGCGGGGCCATCCCCCACGATGACCAAGGTCGCTGAATGCCCACCGGGCGTTGCCATCCAATCGAGCACAAGGTCGACGCCGTGCCATGGCCGGACAAACCCGACAAAGCCCACCACGACCCCATTGCCGAGGCCATACCGTTTTCGCGCGGCTGTCCCATCGCTGATTTTGAGCTGCGCGGGCGCCACGCCATTGGGAAGGACATGGATGCGGGATCGCGGCACGCCGGCGGCTTCAATCTCTTGGGCCAGCACTTCGCTCACGGGCAAAACGGCGTCTGCTGCGCGCCATACCCGGTGCTCTGCCCGCTCTGCGAGTCCGCGCAAGCGAAGCTGGCCCTCCTGGCGTCGCTCCTGCGCGAGGGGAGCGTTCACCTCTAAGAGGAGCGGAACACCATGCGCCTTGGCCACCGCGCGACCGGCCTCAAGAAATAGGGCGTGTCGCTCATAGACGATGTCTGGCGTGAAAAGCTTCGCTGCCTGCCGAAGCCGCTGAATACCGCGCAGGCCGTATCCCCATTCTGCCAGATCTCGCAGCACCCCGCCCTTTCGCCGGGTGGGTCGACGCATCGCATCGTGCGGCGGCGGCGCCTTACTTGTGGACGGCCCACAAAGTCGCACCTCGTGGCCCAAGTCGGATAAGGCCGCCGTCAGCCCTTCGATATGGACCCGCTGGCCGTCGGCGGCGCGGGTCTGATGGCTATAGAGAATTCGCACAGGGTCAGGTTTACACCGTTTCGCCCCGCATCCAGCGGCTCAAACGACCCTTCGCGCCATTTTGCAGTGCAACAAAATCGGTCTCAGCAGGCGCCAAATAGATCAATTCTGCCTGGTTCTGAGGGCAAAGAGCATCTTCGTGCGGATTACCAAAATCACATCGGAATGCTGCGCAATTCTGTTGCTACTAGCATGCAAAGTCCTTATCTGCCCTTCTCCGAGCCGTTGAGGGTTGCTGTTTCTTTCCCAAAGCCACTCGGGCGTAACCGTATCGCGCGGAAGACTGGGTAGGGTCTGACGCCGCGCGAAGAAGCCGTTGGCCCTCGATCCTCTCTCCCCCTCGCAGAGGGGCACGGCTTCACCTTTAAGGCAGGGCGTCACCTCCTCATCAGACGTCTTTGCCGAATCACCTGTCCGCTGCTCATCCTCTCTCCCCCCTTGGAGCGCGGGCGGGGAGGGGCCGTCGCCTTCGGGCGGCGGTCCCGCTCTTTCCCTCAGGACATGCAATAGACGTCGGCTGTCAGACTTCGTCTAAGATCAGTCGACCGTTTCAAAGGCGCCGACCCGTGGCCGCACCTCATTGGTGGTATAACCGCGCACCATGCCTTCAGAGGTGAAGGGCATGGCGATCTCGCCCTCGGCACTCACCATGACCATGCCGCCTCGACCGGACGAGCCATCCCCAGCGGCGGCCATTTCTGCCACCACGGCATCACCGGCTTCTGCCAAGGTCTGTCCGCCATACTCCATACGGGCCGCGACGCTGCGCGTGGCCGTGAAGCGGATAAAGAACTCACCATGGCCCGTGGCGGAACCCGCCATCACACCATTCTTCGCATAGGTGCCCGCCCCAATGACCGGGCTATCACCCACGCGGCCCGGGATCTTCGCGCCATACCCGCCGGTCGAGGTGCCGGCCGCGAGATTGCCGCAGCGATCAAGCACGGCCGCCCCAACGGTGCCGTGTTCCTTGGGCTCTTCTTCAGGCGTGTTGCGCAGGAAGTAGCTTGCCGGCACCGTTTCCGCGCCGAGCTCTGTCACCGCCGTCTCGCCGCGGTCGCCGGCCATCATCACGTGGCGGGTTTCCTCCATCACCATACGCGCCGCCGTGATGGGGTTTTTCACCAGCCGCATGGACGCCACGGCGCCCGCATCGGCGGTGATCCCGTTCATGATGCTCGCATCGGTCTCCACAAAGCCGCCAGCATTGGCGATGGCGGCCCGGCCGGCATTGAAGAGGCCTGAGTCCTCCATCTGGCGCACAGCCTCCTCAACGGTGTCGAGCGCGGTTGCCCCGCGGCGCAGATCGCCGCGCATTTCGGCCAACATTTTTTTCATGAAGACAAGCCGCGCCTCGGGCACATTGCCCGCGCGTGCGGTGCCGCCATGGACGACAATCGCGAATTCCTTCTGCGCCCGGCAGTCTTCGGCCGAAGCCGCGGTGGTGATCGCCATGGCGCTCGCCACGCCCGTGGCCAATGCGGCCACCCGGCGCGCGCGGTTCGTCATCTTCGTCATCAAAACCCCCGAAAAATGTGATGCGTCTTATGTATCGACCGGCGCTTTGCCTGGCTCGCTCGGGCTGTCGTGTATGCCCGCCGCGCCGATGATCCCTTTTTCGAAATACGCTTTCGTCATGCTGAAGACGAGTGGGCTGAGCACGAGGAGCGCAATCAGGTTCGGTGCCGCCATCATGCCGGTAAGGGTGTCCGCAACGAGCCAGAAGATGTTCACAATATTGTTGAGCGAGGACGGGATGATCAGCACCTCCCCGCCCACGGTGACCATGCCATTCGCCACGGCGACGGTGCCCTCGCCGAGCGTCACCGCTTCACCGCCCGCCACCACGGGCTCCCCATCGACCAGCAACACATTATCAGCGCCGCGGGAGACAGATTGCTCGGGAGAGACCCGAACCTCCGTGTCTTGGAGCGCTAGGGCCGAGGCACTGGCAAACACAACAAGGATCCAGGTCATTTTGAAGGGCAAAATGGCTTTTTCGGAGAACAGAAACTCCGCGCAGCGCTCCCCATAGTATGACCAGCCAAGGATCGTGGTGAAAGCAAAGACCGCGAGGCTAATCGCCACGATATGCCCGCCAAAGCCGATCAGTGTCGCATCAAAGGCCGCCGCCGTCAGCGGCGCGCCGGTATCGCAGCCCGCCGGTTGGCCATCGGCTTGGAAGACCTCGAGCGTGATGGTCGAAGGTAAACAGGCATCCCCCACCACACCCGACGTCAGAATGATGAGCGCCGTGATCGTGCAGACAACGAGCGTGTCGATGACCGTGCCCAGCATGGCGATGATGCCTTGGTTCACCGGATCGTTGTTCTTTGCCGCCGCGTGGGCGATCGGTGCTGAGCCCTGCCCCGCCTCGTTTGAGAAGATGCCGCGCGCGACGCCTTTTTGCATGGCCAGCATGATCAGACCGATCGAGATCCCAGTCCCCGCCGCGTCGACGCCAAAGGCGCGAGCAAAGATGCGTGAGAAGGCTTCGGGCACTTGATCAATGTTGAGGAAGATCACCACTAGGCCCGCGCTGAGATAGGCGATCGCCATGAAAGGCACGAGTTTGGAGGCGACCGAAGCAATCCGCGTCACCCCGCCCAAAATCACCGCAGCGGTGCCGGCTGCCAGGACGAAACCCACGAGAAACGGCGAAATGCCGTAGGTGTCGTTGAGCGCATCGGCGACAGAATTGGCCTGGATGGAGGCCCCTGTGCCCCAACTGGCGAAAATTCCAAAGGTGGCGAACAGGCCCGCGAGCCAGATCCATTTCCGGCCCATCCCATTTTTAATGTAATACATTGGACCGCCGACATGCTTACCGCGGTCATCGACCTCCCGAAACCGCACCGCGAGCACGCCCTCAGCGTATTTCGTGGCCGTGCCCACAATGGCTGTCATCCACATCCAGAAGACGGCACCGGGCCCGCCAATGGCGATGGCGGCGGCCACACCGGCAATGTTGCCCGTGCCGATGGTCGATGAAAGCGCCGTCATCAACGCCCCGAAGGGTGACACATCGCCTTCTTCGTCGCTGTCATGCTTGCGAAAGAGCTGCCCGATTGCAAAGGGCAGCTTTCGTATCGTCATCGCACGGAGGCCGATCGATAGGAATAAGCCCGTTCCGAGCAGCAGCGCGAGCATGGGGGGACCCCAGACAATTCCGTTGAGCTCTCGGATGGCACTTTCCATAGATCGTTCCCACATGACGGAATTGTTACAGTCGCCGACTGTAGGTCGTGGCCCGGCGAGTGTCTAGCGGGCCGCCCGGCGCGCGTAAGGCGGACTTTGCTGGATTGCGCCCTAGTTGACTGGCACGGACGAAATGCCTCGCCACCCTGTGCCCACATCGAGAGGAGGAAGACCCATGGCTCCCGCCCCTTTTTCTGCGCCGTATGCGGCAGATGACACGAAACTCGTACGCGCCATGCTGGCGCGGAATATTTTTGACGACGATTTAAAAAGCCGGATCTATAACCGGGCCGCCCCTTATGTGGAGGCGATCCGCCAAGCCCCGAAAGGCGCGGGTCTCGAAGACTTCATGCAGGAGTATTCGCTGACCACGAAGGAAGGCCTCGCCCTCATGGTGTTGGCAGAGGCGCTGCTCCGCGTGCCGGACGAAGCCACGCAAAATCATTTGATTGAAGAGAAATTAGGCGGCGGCAATTGGGACACGCCCGATGGCGATGAAGGCTGGCTTTTGATGGCCGCCTCATGGGGCATCGGTCTTTCCGCGCGGATTGTGCACCCCAGCGATACCCCCGGCAATGTGCTTCGCGGCCTCGTCCGTCGCCTCGGCACCCCCGTCGTCCGCACCGGCACCCGCCAAGCGATGAATTTCATGGGCCACCAATTCGTCCTTGGCCAAACGATCGGCGCCGCCATCGATCGGGCGCGAAAAAACGAGAAGAAAGGCTATCGCTACTCCTACGACATGCTCGGGGAAGCCTCGCGCACCTATCACGATGCGGAGGACTATTTCGAAGCCTACCAAAACGCCATCAATGAAATTGGTGCCCGTGCTGCGCCGGACGAGAACGCTGCCAATCGCCCGGGCATCTCGGTGAAACTCTCCGCGCTCGATCCGCGATATTTCCTGAAGAACCGCGAATACGTGCTCGAGCGGATTGTGCCGCAGGTCATCGCCCTCGCCAAACAGGCGCGAGAACGTGATCTCAACCTCACGGTCGATGCCGAAGAGGCCGATCGGCTCGAAATCTCCCTCGATGTCTTCACGGCGGTGGCAGAAGACGAAGCTCTGGCCGGGTGGGATGGCTATGGCCTTGCGGTCCAAGCCTATCAAAAGCGCGCGCCTGACGTGATCCGCTATGTGCAGGCGGTCGCCGAGCGGCTCGACCGGCACTTCACCGTGCGACTGGTGAAAGGCGCCTACTGGGACACCGAGATCAAACGCGCCCAAGAGCGCGGCCTCGAGAACTTCCCTGTCTTTACACGGAAGGCGGCAACGGATCTCTGCTATCTTGATTGTGCACGGCTCTTACTCGATGCGCGCGATCGCCTGTATCCGCAGTTCGCGACGCACAATGCGCTGACCATTGCAACCATCTATGAAATGGGCGGCGATGAAGGATATGAGTTCCAGCGCCTGCATGGCATGGGCGAGCCGCTGTACAAGGCGGTCATTAAAGATACCAAGATGCCTGTACGGATTTACGCGCCTGTGGGCGGGTATAAGGATCTTCTTGCCTATCTCGTGCGGCGACTTCTTGAGAATGCAGCCAACTCGTCATTCGTGGCGCAGATCGCCGATCACCGCATCTCCATGCAAGACATTCTGGAGCACCCGCAGGATGAATTGCGGGCGCAGCTGGATGCCGGCGAGGCGCCGGTCCACCCCCTCATCCGTAATCCGCTGAAGCTCTATCCTGGCCGCCGCAATAGTCGCGGTGCAGAATATGGTTGGCGCGAAGATCTTGGCGCCGCGCAAAAAGTTATTGAGCGGTTTAAAGGACCAGACAGGCCAGTTGGCTCGATCATTGGCGGCGATGACCATAAAGCCGATGGCGAGGTCCGCCCCCTGACCAATCCCTCGCGTAAAGGGCAGCCGCTTGGCGAATGGATCGAAGCGAAGCCTGACGACGTCGACCGCGCCATGGTTGCCGCGAAAGCGGCCTTCCCATCATGGAACAATATCGGCGCCGCACAGCGCTCGGAGATCATCCGTCACTATGCGGATTTGCTGGAACTCCACCATGACCGCTTCATGGGCGCCCTTGTCCACGAAGCTGGTAAGACCATTGATGATGGCCTGGCGGAAATCCGAGAGGCCGTCGACTTCTGCCGCTATTACGCGGGCATGGCGATCGACATGATGGCGACACGGGAGCTTCCGGGGCCCGTCGGTGAAAGCAATGTCTATCGACTTGAAGGGCGCGGTGTCTTTGCGGCGATCTCGCCTTGGAACTTCCCGCTTGCGATCTTCACCGGCCAGGTGATCGCGGCCATGTCGGCGGGCAACACGGTGATCGCGAAACCGGCACCGCAAACGCCCCTCATCGCCTATCTCGCCGTGCAGCTGATGAAAGAGGCCGGCGTGCCTGATGGGGTGTGCAACCTCGTCCTTGGCGCAGGCGATGTGGGCCACCGCATGGTGACGCATCCAGACACCGCTGGCGTGGTCTTCACCGGCTCCACAAAAACGGCCCGGAACATCAATAAGACGCTGGCGGAGAAAGACGGCCCGATTACGCCGCTGATCGCCGAGACGGGCGGCATCAACGCCATGATCGTCGATTCCACCGCGCTGCCCGAACAGGTCGCCGACGACGTGGTGGGCTCAGCGTTCCGCTCAGCCGGGCAACGTTGCTCCGCCCTGCGCATGTTGTTCTTACAAGAAGACGTCGCCGACGAGATGTTGGAGATGATCAAAGGTGCCGCCGAAGCTATGCGCTTTGGTGACCCATCGGACGTCGGCAACGATGTCGGCCCGATCATCGACGAAGACGCCCGCGAGCGGCTGTTGGCGCATTGGGAGCGCGTCTCGAAAGAAGGCAAGGTCATCTTTGATGGCAAGGCCCCCGATGGCGGCACATTCATGGGCCCAAAGATCGTCGAGATCCCACGGCTCGACTGGCTCGACGCAGAAGCCTTTGGCCCCATCCTCCACGTTGCGCGGTACAAGTCGAAGGACATCGACAAAGTCATCGAGGCCATCCACGGCACCGGTTACGGTCTGACCTTCGGGGTGCACAGCCGGCTTGAAACCAAAGCGGCGCAGCTGGCCGAGAAGATCGACGTCGGCAACGTCTATCTCAACCGCAATATGGTTGGCGCGATTGTCGGTGTACAGCCTTTCGGTGGCCGCGGCCTTTCGGGCACGGGGCCCAAGGCAGGTGGTCCTCTCTACCTCACGCGCTTCTGTGAGGAGAAAGTGGTCTCCGAAAACACCACGGCCGCAGGCGGCAATGCCGGCCTTATCGCGTTGTCTGACGAGTAATCTGGCACTGCTCGGCGCCCAATCGGGACGGCTAAGTAAATGAAGAGGCGGTGGCTGCGGAAACTTTCCGTACCACCGCCTTTTTCTTTGCCCGATTGCCGACCGGCCAGCCGACATTCCCGCGCTCTCAAATGCGAAGCGCCGCGCATCAGCGAGATCGCCGATGATTCAGGCACGAGAGACAACAATGCTTGACACTCAATCAATATTCCATTATTCCATGGATTAATGGAAAGTACGACCGCTATCTCCCGGCTCAGCGCGCTCGCGCATGAAGGCCGCCTCGGCCTTTTCCGTACACTCGTTCGGGCGGGGCCGGAGGGTCTTCAAGCTGGAGAAATCGCGCGGAGCGCCGGGGTGAATTTCACCACGGCCTCGGCACAGCTTTCCGTGCTGTCGAATGCCGGCCTGGTGATGAGCCGCCGTGAAGGCCGCGCCGTGATCTACACGGCTGATTTTATCGCCATTCGGTGGCTGATGGCATTTTTGATGGAAGACTGCTGCCAGGGACGAGCCGAAATCCTCGCGCCGCTGGCGGATATCGCGTCCAAGGCGGCATGCTGCGGCGAGACAAAAGGAGTGTCCTCGTGAACAGACTACATATCCATATCTCTGTGAGCGATCTCGATCGCTCGATTAATTTCTATACGACACTTTTCGGCGCCGCCCCGACGGTGACGAAGGTCGACTACGCGAAGTGGATGCTGGACGACCCATTGGTCAATTTTGCGATCTCGAAACATGTCGGCGCAACGCCCGGGATCGACCACATCGGCATTCAGGCCGAAGACCGCGCGGGGCTAGACGCCATCACCTCACGAATGAAAGCGGCCAACGAAACGACGTTCGATCAAGAAGCCACGACGTGCTGTTACGCCGTCAGCGACAAATCATGGGTCGCGGATCCTGCTGGGGTTCGTTGGGAGACTTTTGTCACCCATGGGGAGGCGACGGTGTATGGTGCCGACGCGTCGCTCGATGCGCCGTCCATGAACGAGACGTCATCGGCACAGGCGACACACGCCTGTTGCTGACGGTCGATTGTCGATTGGAAACAAAGCTGGAAGCGCCGAACGCAAACGGCGCTAAAGGCGTATTGCCCGCGACGATTAAAAATCCCGGCGCAGACCAAATTCGCCGACAAAGCCTTCGCCCTCAAGGGAGAACGCCGGCGGCAACAGCTCTTGTGAGACACTCGCCTCACCCATACCGCGATACCGCGCCCCGAAAACGACATCGATTTCGCGACCCAGCTGGTAGGACGCCCCTGCCATCACCTGGAAGGCGAGGACGGTGTCGTCCATTTGCATGGGGGTCGGCGTTTCAGCACGGTAGTCGACGCGCACCTGCGCCATGCCCACGCCAGCACCAAGATAAGGTGACAGGTTCCGGCCACCAAATGGCATATCGTAGAAGCCATTGGCAAAAGTGGCTTTGGTTTCCACCGTACCCCGACCTTCTGCGACGGAGCCCGAAACATCAACGCCAAAGCCCTCGCCTTGTGGCATCGCAAATTGCAACAGGCCTTCTTCTTCAAGGTCCTGATTATCGAGGCTGAAGCTACGGAAGACGTCGACGTCGTGTTGAAGGTAGGAAACTTCTGCTTCAACGCGCAGCGCATTGCCAAAGGCATACCCGGCAGCGAGGTTGGCGAAGCGACCGAAGTCAAAGCCGGTATCAAGATTGATGCGTCGTGACGGATTGTTTCCAAGACCGCTCGTCAGGGCAATGATCGATGGATCAATATCCTGAAAATCCGTCTCAAAATCGAATTTTGCGAATTCGTCGGTCGGCTCGAGGGGTTTGTCCCACAACGACGCCTCGACGTAGTACCCGGTTGGAATTTGCTCATCTTGCGCCGCACAAATTGAAGGTGCGGCCACTGACATGACCAGGAATAATACAGACGATCTTTTCATTCCCACCTCTCCCATTTCCTCTGGGCGAGCCCCCAAACCGCTCTTTCCCTTACTCTGGCAGCACTGAGTTAATGACGTGTCAGCAGCAGAGTGGTTCCGAACAATTTCATTCAGCGGTTGCAGGTTCCGTGCCGATATGCGGGAGATGAAGATATTCTTGTGATTGCATCTCGTGCAAACGACTCACCGTACGGCCGAACTCGAAGACGCCGTCGCCTTCTGTATAAAGCTCGTCTGGCTTTGCGTCAGCAGAACAAATCAGTTTGCACCGCGCTTCATAAAGCGCATCGATCAGCGTGACGAAGCGCTTGGCTTCATTCCGATTGTGCGGGCCTAATTTGGGAATGTTGTCGATAAAAAGGACAGGATACTCCGCAGCGAGAACGAGATAGTCCTTTGGACCGAGCGCTTGGCCGCACCAATGGTCAAAGGTGCCTCTCCCAACCCCGCGCGCCGAGCACGGTACCACCAGCTGACGCCGACCGACATCGATCTCGGCCCGTTCGGCGCAGGCATTCGCCGTCATCTGGCGCCACGCCTCATTCATCGCCTCGTTCGCCTCGGCGCCTAGTGGCGAGAAATACACATCTGCGCCGGTCAGCCGATCAAGCCGATAGTCTTTCGCCCCAATCAGCTCGATGACATCCATTTCCTTTTTCATCAGATCGATGAACGGCAGAAACAGCTCTCGGTTAATGCCATCCTTGTAAAGATCTTCTGGCGGTCTGTTGGACGTCGCCACGATCACCACGCCGCGCTCAAAAAGCTGCTCGAACAAACGACCCAGCAACATGGCGTCCGTGATGTCCGTCACCTGAAGCTCGTCGAAACAAAACAGGTGCGCTTTTGCGAAGATCATCTTCGCCGCGTGCGGGATCGGGTCGTCTAGCGACGCGCTCCGCGCGCGGTGAGGATGCGCTTTCCTCGTGGCCTCATCAGCGGCGCGCCATTCGGCGATGAATTGATGCACCTCCTGCATAAACGCATGGAAGTGCACCCGCCGACGCGCCTTGATGGGCGCACGCTCCATGAAAAGATCCATCAGGAGACTCTTGCCGACACCGACACCGCCCCAAAGATAGACACCCTGCGGCCGCTTTGCGGGCTTGCCGAAACCAAAGCGCCCGGCTTTCTCCCCCGGCTTATACTGGCGCAGCGACCGCGCCAGTCGCTCAAGTGACCGCGCCGCTTCTTCTTGCGCCGGATCGGGATCGAGCGTCCCCTCATCGACGAGGTCTTGATAGGGCTTGAGGGGCGGGATCATCGGCAACGCCCATAAAGGCTGATGGACGAAACGGCCGCGCTGGGCGAAGGGAGAAGATCCCTTGCTTCTTTTCTCATAGAACTGCCCTAACTGCCTCGTGATTTGGTATACCGGGCCGGGTTACGAGGTAAATACATGGAATTCCCGACGGTTTCCGGCGATGACATTGCCCAGGCAGCAGAGCGGCTTGAACCGCATATCCAGCGCACACCCCTGCTGCACTCACCGCTCCTCGACAAAAGGTGCCGCGGCCGGATCCTCTTAAAGGCAGAATGCCTGCAAGTGACCGGGTCTTTCAAGCTGCGCGGCGCGCTCAACCGTCTTCTCAGCCTGACCGAGGCAGAACGCCAAAAAGGCGTGGTCGCCTACTCTTCTGGCAACCATGCCCAAGGCGTGGCCATGGCCGCGTCTATTACCGGCGTGCAGGCGACCATTGTGATGCCGGAAGACGCGCCCACGGTGAAAACCGAGCGCACGCGGCGCCTGGGCGCGGAAATCGTCACCTATGATCGGTTGAATGAAAGCCGGGAAGACATCGCGGCTGATCTCGCCGAGACTCGCGGCGCTGTGCTCGTGCCGCCCTTTGACGACCCGCACATTATTGCCGGGCAAGGCACGGCAGGCCTCGAAATTCGTGAGGAATGCGAACGCACCGACACAAAGATCGATCAGGTGGTCGTCTGCTGTTCGGGCGGTGGTCTCGCCTCAGGCATTGGGCTCGCCCTCGACTGCGGGGCGGCGGGACGGCCGCAAATGATGACGGCGGAGCCGAACGGTTTCGACGATATGCGCCGATCACTGATTGCCGGCAGCCGCCTCAGCAATCCGCCGGGCGGCTCCTCCATATGCGACGCCCTCCTGGTCCCCACACCCGGGGCCCTAACCTTTCCCATCCTCCAACGGCTGAACGCGACGGGCGTGACAGTTTCCGATCGTGAAGTCATGGGCGCCATCCGGTTCGCCGCGGAGGAATTGCGCGTACTGATCGAGCCAGGCGGCGCTGTGGCCCTGGCGGCCTGCCTCTATGGCCATGTGGAGACGAAGAACCGCACGACGGCCGTCATCCTATCGGGCGGCAATCTCGACAGACACACCCTCGAACAAGCCCTGCACTACGCCGTTTGAGGCTGTACCTCTTTTGCGGCAACTTCGGTTTGCGCGACGGGATAGAGCCAGTTGGCAAACACTGTGGCGACGACCGCCCCAATGATTTGGGCAATGAGGAACCCCGGTACTGAGCCGCCCTCTATCCCCGCGAAAGTGTTGGTCCATGTCCTTGCGATCGTCACCGCTGGATTGGCAAAGGATGTCGAAGACGTGAACCAATAGCCCGCGGTGATGATGAGCCCGACCGCCACCGGCACCGCCTCTGGGCGGCGACGCACACAGGCAATGATCGTGAACACAAGCGCGAAGGTCGCGATCAGCTCACCGAGCATTTCCCCGGAGGTGCTCCTCGCCTTCACGCTCATCTGTAAGAGGGGTTCTGCAAACATCGCATGGGCCGCACCGACACCGATAAGACCCCCAATGATCTGTACCATAACGTAAAGCAGAGCGAGCCGCGCGGTGATTTGGCCTTGCATCCAGAAGGACAAGGTGACGGCGGGATTGAAATGCGCCCCAGACGCGGGGCCAAAAACCATGATCAGGACGACAAGCCCTGCTCCGGTGGCGATGGTGTTACCTAAGAGGGCGATGGCATCATCCGTGGACAGTCGGTCCCCCATAATTCCAGAGCCGACCACGATGGCGAGAAGAAACGCTGTGCCCAAGCCTTCCGCCGCCAGTTTCCGCGCATCGCCTGTCATGATGCGGTGGCGCGCTGTTCAGCCACGAAGGCATCAATCGTGACACGGATGTCTGCGAAGATTTCTGCGAAGGCGGCGCGCTTGTCGTCGTCACTTCCCGTCGCGGCGGCTGGATCGGGGAAAGACCAATGCAGTTTCAGCGGGGCCAGACGCCCCGGTGCCGTGGGCCAGATCGGGCACACCTCGCCCGCCGCATTATCGCAAACGGTGATCACCACATCCATAATGGGCGCACCCTCTTCTGCGAACACATCCCAACTTTTCGAGCTCGGCCCCTGACCGTCCCCGGTGACCGGCGCAATGCCCTGTGTACGGAGGGTTTCAAGAGCGAACGGATTGGGCGTGCCGGTTGGTTTTGAGCCCGCAGAAAACCCGTGAAAGCCTTGACCGAGATGGTTCAAATAGCTCTCGGCCATGATCGAACGCGCGGAATTACCCGTGCAGAGGAACAGCACATTGGTCACGTCGTCTCAGTCTCCAATAAAGCGCTGCCCGTGAGAAACGGTGCGCAAATTTCTGGCCGGCGGCCGCAGCAATCATTCATCAAAAAGCCGAGCAGTTCCGTGAGACGGTCGTAATCGGCCGAGTAAACAATGTGTCGGCCCGATCGCTCGCGCGTGATCAGACCGGCATGGATCAGCTCTTTGAGATGAAAAGAAAGGTTCGATGGCGCGACGCCAAGCTCATCAGCGAGGGTGCCGGCGCTGACGCCGTCTGGCCCCGCTTTCACAAGACGGCGCAGAACGCTGAGGCGCGTTTCTTGGGAAAGCGCGCTAAACGCGGTGGCGGCGGCACTGACTTCCATAGTTCAATGATATTTGAATTATATGCGCCGGACAAGCCACACGTCGGAACCAATTGGCTCGCTATGCGCTGAAGTGATGAGGAGGATCATAATGTTTGACCTATTACGCCGACTCTTCAGCAATTCACCCGAGGATGCGGAGACAGAGAAAAAGCCCGCGACGCCGTCTGAACGGCTGGATGAAGGCCTAGACGAAAGCTTTCCCGCAAGCGATCCGCCCGCAGTGAGCCGCGAACCAACGAAAAAGACATGAAAAAAGCCCCGGTAGGTCCGGGGCTTTTTCATTTCATTCGATCGCGTCTACTTCCGGCGCTCGATCTGCATGCGTTTGATTTCGGCGATCGCTTCTGCGGGGTTGAGCCCTTTGGGGCACACATTCACGCAGTTCATGATGGTGTGGCAGCGATAGAGCTTGAAGGTGTCATCAAGTGCCGCCAATCGCTCATCGGTTTTGTCGTCGCGGCTGTCCTTAATCCAACGATGCGCCTGGAGCAGCGCTGCGGGCCCGAGATACTCTTCCCCCGCACCGTCTTTGTTGCCGTTCCACCAATAGGATGGGCATGACGTCGAGCAGCAAGCACAAAGGATGCACTCATAAAGACCGTCGATCTTCTCACGATCTTCCTGGCTCTGATAATATTCTTTCTCCGGCTCTTCATCGTTTTGAAGAAATGGCTTCACTTCGGCGTGCTGCTCGTAGAATTTCGAGAGGTCGGTGACGAGATCCTTCACCACCGGCTGGTGCGGCAACGGATAGATGCTGATGTCGCCATCGCCGAGCTCGTCGAGCCCGGTGATGCACGCTAGCCCGTTCTTTCCGTTGATATTGAACGCACAGGACCCGCACACGCCCTCACGGCAGGACCGGCGAAACGCCAAGGTCGGATCGATTTGATCCTTAATCTTGATCAACAGATCCAAGATCATCGAGATCCCGGTGACATCGACCTCATAAAGGTCAACCCGAGGATTGTCGCCCGAATCCGGATCGTAACGATAAACCTTCACATTACGAATGTTCTCGCCACCCGACGTCGCCTTATACGTCCGGCCTTCGCCTTTAATTTGCGAATTTTTTGGAAGCGTCAGTTCAACCATCGGAATATCAACCTTCTACTTGTTCTCGGCCATGCTATTGGCGATGCAGGCTGCGTGCACATCACGATCACATAGCTGTGTACGAATTTGTTTTGCGGCCTCGGCATTCTGCGGCAGACCATGCGTGCCGTCGGCAAGGGCGGTCGCAAATTGGAGGCATCCGCCCACCAAGCCCAAATCGCAACTCCGCTTCAACGAGGCGGGCATCACCTGCACACGAAGCTGTTCAGGCAGCTGGCGAATCTGCGAAACCCACCAAATACCGTCGGACAGATCCTTACACGAAATAGCATCATTCTCTTGGCAGGCGGGACCCAATATCTTTATACCCTGCTGTGCCTTCTCCAAAACCATCTGGCTTGAAAAACGCGAATGGATCGCCGGATGCGCATAGGCGACACAGGCACTGCCTTCGCCCAAGCCACACCCGATTGACAGCAGCTTGACGATCGCTTGCTGCGTGATCTCCTCCGCAAGAGGATCGTTTCTTTCAGCCAAGCTAATTGCGGAGGGTGCGCAATAGGATGCATTATCTTTTTTGCCGCCCAAACAAAGCTGGCCAGACAGAACGGTCATCTCGTCAGCAATCGACTTGAGGTCCTCATTGGTCTGACCAACATCGTCTTTGAGTGTATCAAGATCTTTATCGATCTGATCGAGTGATCGCGACTCCTGCAGCGCAGAAGCTGACATGGCAATCATCCCAATCGCCATTCCGAACAACCACGCCTTCAACGTCTTGATCATCTCACCAAACCCTCAATCGCGAGCGTTAATACACCCGCGCTTTGGGTTCGATATAGCTGATCTCATTCGACATCGTCCATGTGTGGACCTGGCGATACTCAATATGCGTATCCCCGTCCTCATAATAGGCGATGGTGTGCTTCATCCAGTTCTCGTCGTCACGATCCGGACAGTCCTCACGCGCGTGGGCGCCGCGGCTCTCTTGACGGTTGGCAGCTGAGTCCATCGTCACCATCGCTTGACCGATGAGGTTGTCGAATTCGAGGGTTTCAACGAGATCCGTATTCCATACCATCGTCCGGTCACTGACGGAAATGTCGCCCATGCCGCCCTGCACTTTGCGGATTTCGCGCTGACCTTCCTCAAGCACGTCACCGGTGCGGAAGACGGCGCAATTGTTTTGCATCGTCTTTTGCATCTGCAGACGCAGCTCGGCGGTCGGCGTATCGCCTTTGGCGTTGCGGAAGTGGTCGAGGCGATCGAGGGCTTTCTCGCCCGCGCCGTTTTTGAAGTCCGGCACCGGCTCATTGGGATCGAGGATCTCAGCGCAGCGCAGACCCGCGGCCCGGCCAAACACCACAAGATCGATCAGCGAATTCGAGCCCAGACGGTTTGCACCGTGCACAGAAACACACGCCGCCTCACCAATGGCCATCAAGCCAGGAACAACCGCGTCGTCATTGCCGTCGACCTTGTTCAGCACTTCGCCGTAATAGTTCGTTGGGATACCGCCCATATTGTAGTGCACCGTCGGCAGAACCGGGATCGGCTCTTTCGTGACATCGACGCCGCAGAAAATGCGCGCAGTTTCCGAAATGCCGGGCAGGCGCTCGGCCAGCGTTTCCGCCGGGATGTGGTTCAGGTTCAAGTGGATGTGGTCGTTATTCCCGCCCACACCGCGACCTTCACGAATCTCAATTGTCATGGCACGGCTGACCACGTCGCGCGACGCAAGGTCCTTCGCCGAAGGCGCATAGCGCTCCATAAAGCGCTCACCTTCTGAGTTGGTGAGATAGCCACCTTCGCCGCGCGAGCCTTCAGTGATCAGACAGCCTGCACCGTAAATGCCGGTGGGATGGAACTGCACAAACTCCATGTCCTGCAGCGGCAGGCCGGCACGGAGAACCATCGCATTGCCATCACCCGTGCAGGTGTGTGCAGATGTGCAAGAGAAGTAGGCGCGACCGTAACCGCCGGTGGCGAGCACGACCATTTTGGAGCGGAAACGGTGAATGGTCCCATCTTCCAGGTTCCACACCATCACGCCGCGGCATTCGCCATCTTCCATGATGAGGTCGAGGGCGAAGTATTCGATGAAGAATTCCGCCTGCTGACGCACAGCCTGACCATAAAGCGTGTGCAAGATCGCGTGGCCAGTCCGGTCGGCGGCGGCACAGGTGCGTTGCACGGGGCCTTCGCCAAAGTTCTTCGTCATGCCGCCAAAGGCACGCTGATAGATCTTACCGTCTTCGGTTCGCGAGAACGGCACACCCCAGTGTTCAAGCTCATACACCGCGGCCGGGGCGTTCTTGCAAAGATACTCGATCGCATCTTGGTCGCCGAGCCAGTCTGACCCCTTCACGGTGTCGTACATGTGCCAGCG
>CAYFHK010000038.1:0-21869 GCA_964342585.1 uncultured Caulobacterales bacterium
GTGCGGCATGGCTGACGAGCCTTTTTGCCCCTTGGCAAAGAATTCTTCCGCTTCGCGGACTTCCGTACGCTGAAGATGACGGATTTCCGTAGCGAGGCGCTCGATGGAAGAGGCGACTACGCCGAGCGCGGCGAAATAGGCGGCATGCCGATCCCGCGGGATGACTTGGGTAGAGACCGGCTCAGGCGCCAGGCCCATTTGCTCGCCCACATAGGCCTCAACGGCCGGATCGACATTGGCAAAAGTGCCTACAGCCCCAGATAGGGCGCATACGGCGATTTCCTCGCGGGCCTGCTCCAACCGGCGGCGCCCCCGTGCAAATTCGGCATAAAAGGTGGCAAGCTTGATCCCAAAGGTGATGGGCTCGGCGTGGATGCCGTGGCTTCGGCCCACCATGGGCGTCATCTTATGTTCGAAGGCCCGCTTCTTGAGCGCTTCCAATACGCGGTCGACGCCCGCCAGCAAAAGGTCTGTCGCCCGGGCCAATTGCACCGATAGGCAGGTGTCAAGAACATCAGAGGACGTTAGACCTTGGTGGACGAAGCGGGCTTCGGGGCCGACCAGTTCTGCCAAATGGGTGAGGAAGGCGATGACATCGTGCTTCGTCTCGCGCTCGATTTCATCAATGCGATCGGGATCGAACTTCGCGTCTTTGCCTTTTTCCCAAACCGTTCGCGCAGCCTCCTCGGGAATCGCGCCGGCATTCGCCATTGCAGTGGCAGCATGGGCTTCGATTTCGAACCAGATGCGGTATTTCGTATCCTGGGTCCAAATGTCGGCCATTTCGGCCCGAGCGTAGCGCGGAATCATAATCGTCCCTTGTCACAACCGGCGGCCCACGGCAGGGAAGTGGATCCGCGCGAAGGAGAAAAGCCAGCGAAATGGCGCAAAAACGTTCCGCCCGCAAGCAGTATGACTGCCTTCAATGCCCTGCCTATTGTTGCTCCTATGCGCATATTCCGGTGACGGATAAAGATGTGAAGCGTCTGGCGAAGCATTTCGGCATGACCGAAGCTGAGGCGAAAAAGAAGTTCACAAAGAAAGGCGATGAGGACACGCCGCGGGTCTTACGCCACAAATCGGACGAGCACTTCACGACGATTTGCCGTTTCGTCGACAGCGAGACGCGCAACTGCACGATTTACGAGGCGCGGCCAAAGATTTGCCGCGAATTCCCGACGCAGACGCGCTGCGGATACTATGACTTTCTGCTGTTCGAACGCGAAGTGCAGGAAGACCCCGAATGGATCGCGACCACGAGCTGAACCACGCTAGGCCTTAGCGGCGATAGTGCCGCCAGTCGTCGATCCGCGCGAAGATAACATAAAGCGCCGCAATCACTGCCAAAACGCCTGCCGCCACGATGATGGCATCGGTGGCATCATCAATCCGCTGCTCGGTCGGTTGTTCGGCAGGGACCTCAGTGCCCGTTTCGGACGGCATGTCGTCAGGCTCGTCTGTGACCTCGCCTGTCGGCCAATCGTCATCTTCAAACGGATCTTCCGGCGTGCTCGGCCAGTCCTCGTCCGCGCCTTCGTCTGACGATGGTGGTGCCGCTGGCGTGTCCTGTGCGGCAGCCTCATCGTCATCGGCGGGCTGAGGTTCCGGGGAGGGGTCCGGCGCCGGCTCAGGTGTCGGTTCTGGCTGAGGCTCAGGGGTTGGATCCGGCGTCGGCGCAGGTTCCGGTTCTGGTTGAGGTGTCGGTTCAGGTTCAGGTTCGGGCGCTGGAGCCGGGTCTGCCGTTGGGGCGGGCGTCGCCTCGCCATCGTCCATGTCATCGTCTTTATCGAGCAAGACCGCACCGGCGCCCGCTGCACCCGCACCGCCTGCAGCGGTGGCACCGCCCGTCGTGCGTGAGGTGATCGGGTTGTTCCGGCGCGGCGGATTTTCCTTCACCGCATCGCCTGAAATCCGACCTTCTTCGCTTTCCAGTTGATCAAGATCGCGCAGGAACAGCGCCGCTTCCGCGGCGCGGCGGCGTTGGAGACCTGGAATGACGCGCAGGTCGCCGCCGCCCAATCGCCCTTTGTTCCACCAGGTGATGGCCTCAGCCGCACCTATGTAGTCTTCTTTGTTCAGTCGCTTCAGCGCCGTCGACTTTTTGAAGGCGCTCACACCGATATTGAAACTGAGCGAGACGAGCGCATCGAACATGGACTGGGTGATCGGCGCGTCGACATTGCGGTTCACGCCTTCGACAAACCGTTGCAGGTCCTTGCGCAGCAGATCTTCGGCTTCCGCCTCGGTAATCGTCTGGCCTTCGAAGACGTCAGGCCCGGTGTGGCCGTAGCCGATGGTCAACACGCCGACGAGGTCAACATAGGCTTCAAGCTCTAGGCCCTCGAAGCTCTTGATCAGGTCGATCCCCTCTTGGGAAATCTCAAACGATTTCGCCATGGCTCCCTCCGCCGCCAGCAACACCCACCGATACTAACACGATGTCGAGCGTTAAGCACAGGCTACCGCCTCCGCCGCGAAATAGCGAGGGTCGAGCCTCGTTATTCTTGGTTTCAAATGGTCTGATGACGCTTGCCGAATTCGGCAGCCACCGTTAAGCGGGTCGCAAGCGCAACTGCTTTAAACGCCTCAAAAAATAGAGCGTGCGCAAGGGCGCGATTGCCGGTGATGCCGGAGTGGGAGGCAGGGGATGACGCTTCTTGACGAGGACTATCGTCCAACGGACGACGAACCATTTATGAATGAGCGCCAGCTCGCTTATTTCAAGAAAAAACTGCTTTCTTGGAAGCAGGAAATCCTGAGCCAAAGCCGCGGCACGATTGAGCAAATGCAGGATTCGTCGCTGCAATTGGCAGATCCGACCGACCGCGCGTCCTCTGAAACAGATCACTCGCTTGAGCTTCGCGCCCGTGATCGCCAGCGGAAGCTGATTTCGAAGATCGATTCTGCCATTCGCCGGATCGAGAACGGTGAGTACGGGTATTGCGAAGAAACCGGCGAGCCGATTTCGCTCAAACGCCTCGAAGCGCGCCCAACCGCCACAATGACGCTTGAAGCGCAGGAACGGCATGAGCGCCGCGAAAAGGTTCATCGCGACGACTGAGCTAAGTGCTGGTGCCGTCTTCGGGCAGATGCGAGGGCAGCGCCTCTCGGAGCGCATCGAATTCGGTCGGCCGATACCCCTGATCCATCAATGATTTGAGAAACGCCTCGAGCTGCTGCCCGACGGCAGTCGCTTCTTCTTGGGTGCCGGCGTAGGGGGTCGCGTTGGGGACGAGCGACGTCAGATGAAGGCTGGGGACAAGAAAGTCCGCGCCCGTTTTTTCCAGATGCTGCACGAGGCGATGCATGTCGCTTAGGGGTTGCCCTTCAGGCGTGAGCCGCTGGCCTGTCGTGAGCCAGCGCGGCCAAGACAGCAGTGAGGGGCTATCTGGCTCGGCGTAACCGGGCAGACGCCGCCGTGCCCGCCCGCCTGAGAGGGGAATGATCCACTGTGCCTTGCCATTCGCCGCGGTCCGAGAATGCGGCACAGGGACGATATGTGAGAAATCAGGCCCGCCTTGGCCGCGATAGTCGAAACCCGATGACGGGCTGAAGTCATGGGTGATGCCATGCTCGGCCAACTGATCGAGCACCCAGGGGGCGATGCCGTATCGGCCCGCGCGATGGGCATTGGGGGCAAAGCCGGTCCGTTGTCTGAACAATTGGCAAAAAGTGGCGAGTTGCTCTGCATGATGATCAGGGTCTAGAGCTGACTGATAGGTTGAAGCGCCCTCCGCCAGTCGGGCGTATGGCGGGGTGGACCATGTGTGCGGATGCAGCCCGAGATCCGCCCGCCCTTGATGGAAGAGCCCCGCGAAGTATCCGCCAAGCGCCTCGTTAGCGAGGAGAGGGTAGCTGACAAAGTAGAGGGGTTTGATGCCGAACGGTTCGACGATCGCCTGAACCCTCTTAATGGCTGCCAAAGGTGGCAATGACCACGTTGTATAGTCCCCATGCCAATCAAAGACTTCTTCTGCATCGATTGTGAGGAGGATGCGTCGCCCCAGCGCGGACGGCACGGTGGTGGGAACGCCAAGTCCCTGACGATGCGACGCCGCGCGATGCCAAACCCGTTCGACCTGCTCGGCAACCGGCGCCCATCCATGCCGCTTGACGGCTAAAGCGCGTACCGCATTGCGCGACGGCGGTGCCTTGAGCAAGGCGACAATCGCATCTGCGACGTCCGCCGCGCTTTCGCTCGCCGCGAGCTGGCCCGCTTCAGGCTGATCGATGATCTCCGGTGATCCGCCCACTGGCGTCGCGACACAGGGTGTGCCGCAGGCGAGCGCTTCAAGAAGAACGTTCGCGCAGCCCTCGCGTGATGAGGCGAGAACCAGCGCGTCTGCCGCGCCGTAATACGTTCTCAGCTCTTCATGCGGCACGCTGCCGATAAACCGCACACGATCTGCCACCCCCAACTCATTTGCGTAGGACTCGAGCATTACGCGTTGTGGCCCCTCGCCAATGATCAAAAGCGTCGTGTCCGGTCTATCTTTGAGTGCAGAGATGACCTTGTCGTGACCCTTGCGCTCGATCAGATGACCAACGCTCAAGAGCAGGGGGCCACCGACGCCGAGTTGCTTCTTCAGGGCGTCTTCAGCCTCGGGCGAGAAAACCTCGAGGTCGACGCCATTTCTGATCGTGGTGATGTCCCTGGCAGGCGCGCCAAGGTCCACCATCCCGTGTTTAAGTGCATCGGCGACGGCAATCAGGCCATCAGCCGTTTTGAGTGCTTCGCGGATCAGGCGCCGCGGCGATCGGAAGGCGGGGATTTGGGTGACATCGGACCCTCGTGCGGTGAGGCACACGGGCAGTCCCGATTGATTGGCTGCGCGCGTTGCGGCCACGCCATCTGGAAAGAGGTAGTGCGCATCGATGAGATCGGGCTCAAAGCCGGCTTCGCGTTGCGCCGCGATGGCGCTTTGAAAGCACATCGTCAGTGTCCATACGGCCGCCGTCATGCCGATCTTCGGCAGAACGAAATATCGCGGATGTTCGATGACAAGATCGCCGCGGCGCGCCCGCCACGGCACCCGCGCGAACTTTGCATATCGTCCAAAATGGCCGCTTTTGAACGGAAACCACGGCACCGGGGCGATCACTCTGATCTCGTGCCCGCGCGCCGCGAGCGCTCGCAGGCGGTTCTCCACGAAAACGCCGTGATGGGGCATTTCGGCGTTGGGAAAGAGGGTGGTGAGAACAAGGATGCGCATGGTCTATCAGGGGTGGGCGCTGCAAACGTTAGGCCGCGGGCATTGGGCTTGCGGGGTGTGCTACCTTTCCGTCAATTGATATGCACCGCGCGGCAAAGGGCGGCAGAACGGCACAATGATTGCGAGCCGCAGCGGCGAAGGCCCCGTCGCCATGAAACACATCAGGCGGCGCGCCCAGAGATTTGCGTGAGGTGGCATGGCGTGGAACCAGGCTCTTATCATGATCGGCAGCCTGGCAGCGATCTTCGGCGTTTGGTCCTGGGGGCGGCATAACCATGCGCCGCAGAAATCGCGCTCGACACGACGGTATTCCTTCATGACATCCCCGCGCGCTGTCACCCCTGATACGGATGAATTGATAGGGCTGCCCCTACGTCAACCAATCAAGCGATGTCTCGATATTGTCGTGTCCGGCATTCTCATCGTTTTCGTGCTGCCGTTAATGGCGGCCATCGCGCTGATCATCAGGCTGGATAGCTCAGGACCCGCGTTCTTCAATCAAGCGCGGGTTGGACGAAATGGGCAAACATTCATCATGTTGAAATTTCGCACCATGCGGAACGCCGCGGAGGATGAGCCCGAGCGATGGGCCCTGCCCGATGATCCGCGGGTGACGCGATTTGGGAAATGGCTCCGCCGGGCGCATCTCGATGAGCTGCCGCAGCTGTTCAACATCTTCAAAGGCGACATGTCGCTGGTCGGCCCACGTCCCGAACAGCCGAGCATCGCGGCGATGCTCGCGAAGGAAATTTCTGACTATCCGCTTCGCCTCGCCGCGCGGCCGGGCCTGACCGGTTGGGCGCAAGTGAACGAACCCTATGCGGCGTCCGTTGAGGCCTCTCGTGAGAAGCTCACATATGACCTGTACTATTTACGTCATCATAGCCTTTGGTTCGATATACAGATCCTGGCGCGCACCGTCAGCGTCGTCGGGGAGGGATTGTGGCCGTGGCGGAAGACGCGATAACGCGTAGGGCGCGACGCATTTTGCTCGGACTCGTCAGTCTGGCGACGATTTTTTCGGGCTGTTCCGACAAAAATGCTGGCGGCGTGCAACCCTCGCCGGCCCGCGCCGATCTCATCAAATACGATCGGGCACTCAAAGAGAATCCCGATGATCTCGCCGCCCGGCTTGGTCTAGCCGATGCCCATATCCGGCTCGGCGAAGCCGATCGCGCCTTGCCGATGCTGCGCGCAGTGGCTCGGCAAGCGCCGGATACGGAGGTCGCACTTCTTCTCGCCGAGGCGTATCTTTACTTGGGTCAAATCACCGAGGCGCAAGCCGCTTTAATCCGCGCCCGTGAACGCGGCGCGGGTGAAGGCGAATTTGCCGACCGATTCGCGGGTCTTTCGGCTTGGGCCGCTGCCGAAGCGGCATTTGGCGAGAGCCGCTTTGATGACGCTGCGGAGTCTATCGGCACAGCACGGACGGTTGAGCGTATCGCAAGGCCTGCAACGCTGATGGCCGCGCGTCTGGCGTATGTGCAAGGTGACTTGTCGCGAGCACAGGATGTTTTGGCATCCTTAGGACAAGACGCAGCGCTTTCTCGCCCTGGTAGACTGCTCAGTGCCCAGACTTCTCTTCGTCAGGGTGATTTTCGGGCGGCGGAGGAGAGGGCGGCCGAAATTCTCGCGAGCGTGCCGGGCGACGCAGCGGCAAGCGTGATCGCTGTGGAAGCGGCGCTCCGCCAGGGGGACCTGGCAACGGCCAAAGCGTATGCAGAGAAAATGACAAAGGCCGCGAGCAATGATCCGCGTCCGGCTTTCGTGAATGCGCTCGTCTTGGCCGCGGAAGGTGAGTATCGCGCAGCAGCGGATGCCGCCGGGCCCATAGAGGATTGGCTGATCGAAGTACCTGGCGGGGCAACGCTTCTTGCCGAGCTGAAAAAACAGACGGGTCAACCCGCCCAAGCTGAAACCCTTCTCAAACGTCGCTTGGTGGCGGCACCGGATGATGCTGCGGCGCTGACGTCACTCGTCCGCCTCTTCGATGACCAAGGTCGGGTATCCGATGGGGATGAGCTGATGGCTGAAGCCTTGGCTGCGGATAATCCAGCCGGTGCGCTCTATCGGCTGCAAGTGCAGCGTCTTTCGAGCCGCGGCGAATGGGATGCCGCCATGGCGCTTCTCTCTCAAGATGTGCCGTCATCGGAACAACCGATCCTGACCTACGCGGCTCTCGCGAGCCAAAATGTGGAGGGTGCGCCGGTGGATCCTTTCGCCCTGTTGGCAGCGGCGCGGGCCGGCGTGGTCGAAGCTTTCCCCGACGATATCGAAACGCAAAATCCTGTCTTGCGGAACCTCTATGCCGCGGCGCTGGCCACCAGTGGCAGGGAAAACGATGCCATCGCCGCGCTCGACAGTCTCATCGAGACGCATCCTGATTTTCTTGCCGCGATCTTTAACCGTGCACGCCTGTCAGATGCGCTGAATGCGGATCGCCAAGCGCTTGAAGCGGCCGCCTCAGCTGGGGCGTTGAGCGCGGATGTTTGGAGCCGTTTGGCCGAGGCACGATACGTAGACGGAGATGCCACGGGGGCGATCCAAGCGGCAAACCGCGTCTCCGCAGAAAGACCAGAAGACGCGAGCGTATTGCGTGCGACGATCTACTACTTGGAAGACGACATGACGGCCGCGCGAAAAGCCCTGGAGGGCGTGCCGAAGAGCGGGCGGGTTGATAGTCTCCAGGCCGCCATTGTTGCGAAGTCATCCGGCGATGCTGCCGCCGCCCGTTATTTCCAATCGCGTTTTGCTAAAGACCCGAGCCGCCTGACGCTCGGCTTAAGTTGGCTCGAACGGGTCGCCCGGATCGATCTGGAGACGGCATATGTGATCTTGCAGACGGATGGACGGCTCGCGCCGCTGCGGACGCCGCTCGTCGAGGCTGGGCTGGCGCTCGAAGCGGAAAAGGCCGACCGCGCCGTTGAGCTGATTGAGCCCGCCGAAGAGGGCGCTGCGAAGGCGGCGCTTCAGGCGGCAATCGCCTTAGCGCAAGGGGAGAACGCGACAGCGCGTGCCCTGATGCAGTCATCGCTGCGCGAGATGCCCGACGATCCGGTTGCACTCAACAACTTCGCGCTCGCGATGAAAGAGGACGATTTGGCCGCCGCGCGCACCTTTGCAGAGCGGGCCTATCGGCTTTCTGGCGGGGCGCCGGAAATCGGTGAAACGCTCGCGCAGATCGTTGAGGCGTCAGGCGAGGCGGAACTTGCGATGCGGCTGCGCCGCCGTGCCTATTTGGCGGCGCCTTGGCTTGCGCCATAAGCTCAGAATTCGTGCTCTTGGTGTTTCGGGGCGGGACACGGTAAAGACGCTGCGGACTGAAACCGCGAATGGGAGCGGCCGGGGAGAAAATCGACGCGCCAGGCGGGCGCTTGTCACCGGTTCTTGCATTCCACAACAGAAGGGGCGGCCACATGCGGGGTCAGGGGGCGCGCTCTGAGGAGATTGATCATGCGCATGTTGAACGCTTTGGGTCGGCCTTATCTGCCGCTTCTCGCTGGCCTTATCGGCCTCTCCGCTTGTGAAACGACATCGTTCACCGGCAACGATTTGATGAATGCCGATGAGGTGCCTGAGGAACAGCCCGTTACCCAGGAAGGCTTGGGCGAGGAAATTCCCGATTACCTGATTGGGCCTTACGACCAATTGCAGATCTTCGTTTGGCGCGCCGATGAGCTTTCGACCGATGTGACCGTGCGCCCTGATGGCCGGATTTCCACACCGCTGGTCGAAGACATGTTGGCCGCCGGGAAAACGCCATCGGAGCTTTCAAGCGATCTCGAAGCGGCGTTGTCCGAATACGTCAAATCGCCTGAAGTGACGGTCATCGTTGGGCAATTCTCGTCAACCTTCGATCAGCAAGTGCGCGTGCTGGGCGAGGCGCAACAGCCGCGCGCCTTGCCATATCAGGCAGGCATGACGGTGCTCGATGTGATGCTGGGCGTTGGCGGGCTCACGGAATTTGCCGCCGGCAACCGTGCAAAATTGATCCGTGGCCGCGGCGTCGATCAAGAAACTTACCGCGTGCGGCTGAATGACTTGATGCGGCGTGGCGACGTCTCGGCGAATGTCCGTGTTCGCCCAGGCGACGTCATTCTGATTCCCGAAACGCGTTTCTAAGGCGAGGGGTATACCCCCTCCCAACAAGGTGTGTGATGCTTTCCTTCGTGCCAAAACTCCCAGCGCCGGTGACACGGGTGCTGATCGGGTTTTGGTTACGGCGATGGCTCATCTTAGGCGTTGCGTGGCTGGTGGCGGTGGCTGGATGGCTGGCCACCCTCGCGATTCCCGATGTTTATGAGAGCCGGGCGCAAGTCTATATCAACACGCAGACGGCGCTCGACACCACCATTTCAGAGGTTGGCACACGCACCAATCTAGAGAAGGCGGTGCGGATTATTCGCACACAGCTCTTCTCTCGCGATAATTTGGAACAGCTCATCTACACCGCAGGTCTCGATGCGGGGATCGACAACTCAATTGAGCTTGAGCGGGAGATCGAGCGGCTCGCGGGCGCCATCGATATTACCAGCCGGGAGCAGGGCTATTACATCGTCACATATGGCGATGCTGATCCGGAAAAAGCGCAACGAGTCGTCTCAACGCTGCTGGATATTTTCATTGAGCAAAACCTTTCCACCGCGACGGATGATGTCGGCACGGCGCTACGCAGCCTCGACCGCGAGATTTCTCGGCGGCGCGTCGATCTTGAAGAAATCGATGCCGAAATCGCCGCCTTTCGCCGCGAGAATGCACCGGAGCTCGCGGGCACGGATCAATTGGTGCGCCGGTTGAGTGCCAAGGAAGAGGAGCTCTCGCGGATCCGAGATCAGATCGCCGCCGTCAGCCTTCGGCGTGAGCGCCTTCTGCTCACCCTCACGGAGACGCCGCGCTATGCGTCCGGCGCGGATTTGGACAGCTTGAAGGTGCAGCTTGCGACTCTGCAAAGTCAGTTCAATGAGAATTACCCTGATATCGTTCGTCTCAAGCAGCAAATCGAAGACCTCGAAAAGGGCGGCGAGGCGCTGCCTGAGAACCCTGAATACCGCGATCTGAGCCGCGCGCGCCGGGCGGCGGAGGATGAGCTTGCATCGCTCAATGGCCGCGCTGACCGCATCCAGGGTGAGATCGATGCGTTGATCTTGGACATGGCGGAAACCCCCGACGCCGAATCGGCGCTCGTTTCCCTGCTGCGCGATCGAGAGCAAATCGAGACCATCTACAATAAATTGGTGAGCGAGCGCGCCGCGATGGATGTCACCGCCAATCTCAAAGAAGGCGGCGGCGCGATTGATTACCGCCGTTACGAAGCGCCAACCGTGGCGGCAGAGCCGAGTTGGCCGCCCCGTGGGCTCATGGCATTGGCTTTGGTAGCATTGGGTCTTGGTAGCGGGGCAGGGCTGGCGCTGTTGCTCGGTCAGCTCGATCGTAGCTTCTTGCTGACACAAGACTTGGAGAAAACCCTCGGCCTACCGGTCCTTGGTGCGCTCTCACCGAGCGTCACGCCGGCCGAGGCGCGGCGATCCGCGCTGGATCTCGCAGCGCTATCCGTCGGGGCTTCGCTGCTTCTGTGCGCCGGGGCAGGGCTTTTTTGGCATCACGACATTCGGATGGCGCAAACCGATGAGGCAGGGGCCCCGCGATTGGCCGACGCGACGGAGGGCATGCGATGAGCCCGCAAGAGCCCCTTTCCCTCACGCCCATTCCGGGCGGCGACACCGCGGCAACGGCGGAAGCCACTTTCACGATCGATTTCGACGCCTTGGCCGCGAACGGGTTTTTTGCGCCGTCTAAATCACCGAAGCGTTTGTCCCTCGAGCTCAGAGCGATAAAGCGTCGTCTGTTGCGCCGGTTGAACTTCCGCAAGCGTGGCGCGCGCGTGCCGACCGGCCGAGAAGGGGTGGCAGAGGCGCGCCGCCGAAACCTCGTGCTCACCACCTCCACGCGCCCTGCGGAAGGCAAGACATTCACATCGCTCAACCTCGCTTTGAGCTTGGCAATAGAGGATGGCATCGGCGTGATCTTGATCGATGCCGACCTGCCGCGGCCTCGGGTATTGAAGCAATTCGGGCTGTCACCACGCCAGGGTTTCAGCGATCTAGTTTCAGATCCCGAGGCGCCGCCAGTCAAAGACCTCCTCATTCACGCCGACCAATTTCCGCTTTCGATCCTCTCACAGGGCCTTTACGAGGGGCGCAGCGCAGATCTCTATGAGCGGGAGGAAACGGGGGAGGTCCTGCGTCGCCTGTCAGCGCGTTATCCAGACCGCCTGATTATCTTGGATGCGCCACCGGTTTTGGCGATGCCTGATGCCAATATCCTAGCCCGGCACGTCGATGAGGTGTTATTCGTGGTCGAGGCGGGGACAACGAGCGAGCCAGCGGTCGTTTCCGCTCTGGACGAGGTGCTCGACGCAAACGAAAAGATAAGTCTTATCCTTAATAAATGCCTCGCTGCTGAGAGCGCGGTGCATTACGGTTCGTACGAGGAATATTATGATCGAGAAGATCGCTGAAAAGCCCGCCCGTAAGGTGCTCCGCCTTCGCCACACGCACCGATCGCAAAAACATATGCTCATTGGCGGTGTTGCGGCGCTGGCCATCGGTTCCACTGTGGTTTCGGCGCAGGAGGCAGCGCCGGGAAACGCTCGGACCGGGATCACGCAGAATTGGGCCTTATCGATCCAAGCGACCCGCTCAGACAATTTCCGGCGCTTGACCGATATCACCTTCCGGCAAGACCGATTTGGCACAGGGCCGGAGGATGTTGATCTGGTTCCGGTAGCCATCGATGCGCCAGGCAATACGATCGTTTCTGGCGGGATTAATGGGGCGACCCTCTTTCAAAGACCGTCGCTGAACGGGCTTTTGTCCGGCAGTCTTCAAGTTGGCGGCTTTCTCAATACGGACGATCTGGACACGCGGCTTTCGGAAACAGCAACGCCGCAGCCAGCACCGGGTACCATTTCGTCGACCTTTGGGTTGCGCGAGGTGGAAGAGGTCTTCGTTCAGCCAAATATTGTTGGTGCCGTCTCCGCGCAGGTTGTGGACAACCTTTTCTACGTCGACGTTTCCGCGCTTGCGCAAGAGCAAGCCTTAGGGTTCGGCACGCTGTTGGCGCAGTCTGGCGTGGGCCGAAACGGCAATGAAATCATCTACGCCGGCGGCTCGGTCAGTCCCTACCTGTTGCGACAATTCGCGAATGATAGCACCGTTGAGCTCCGTGTCCGGACAACCGCCCTCGCCGTGGTCGACGAGAATCTCGATGGTATCAATCTTGGTGGGGTCGATCCTGATAGTATTCAGTTCACGAACGACTCATATAGCTATGAGGGTATTGCTGAATACACCAGCGGCACCCTTGCCGACCGATTGAAATTCGTCGTCGGCGCCTCGGCACGACAGGTGAAGGAAGACGGGTCAGTTCTTCAGCCCGAAGTGGATTTCACGCAAGCCAGCGTTTCTGTTGATGCTGAATATGGTGTGACCGGAAAGATCACCTTGCTCGGCGGAATTGGGTATGACGAGATCGCATTTGACGATGTCGCAACTTCGGTTGCTGGCAGCGATGAAGATGATCTTGGCGGCGTCTATTGGGAGGCGGGACTGCGTTATGTGCCCAGTCGCCGCGGCAATGCGGAGATCCGGGTCGGCGAGCGCTATGACGGTACGTCTGTCAACGCGACCGTGGAGTATCAGCCAGCGTCACGGATTTCGATCCGCGGTCTCGCGGAACGTCAGTTGGACACCGGGGCGCAGGATTTGGCGGGATTGGTCGTCGGCGGGCAAAGTCGTGCGCTCGCGTCGTTGACTGCGCTCAGCCAAACACAAGGCTCCACCTCCAGTGCACTGATTGATCGTGTCTTGGCGTTTGAGGGTGCGGGCTATCGCGATGTGCAGCTTGGCCGCTTCGGCATTGCGGCCTTCAACCGTTACGGCGTCGAAGCCGCAGGCAATTATGAGCGGACGAACCTCAGCGCGTCTTATTTCTATACCGACTCCACCTTCGAGGGTGGGGAGAACACGCAGCAGGAGCTTTCCTTCCGCGCGGCGCGTCAACTTTCGCGCACCTTGTCCGCGGCGGCGGAGGTCCGATATTTGGTCAACGACGGCAACAATGGCGCCGGCGCCTTTGTTGACGGATTTGCCGGTGCCGACGGTGAAGCGACCGAGCAATTCTACCGGATCTCAGGCGCCTATGCGCTCGGCAATCAGCTCGCGCTGACGGCATCCTACTACTTCGCGACCAGTAATCGCGAAGCCACCGATGGCACGGAATTTGAGTTTGATGAGAATGCCGTGACGGTCGGTTTGCGCTGGGAGCCATAGCCGACGAAACATCCAGGAGTGACCATGGTGGGGCCTCAGCCTTTTCGGTTTGAAAAAGCGCCATTCCTCGAACAGGTCCTCCCGGCTGGGTTTTATGAGGGAGAGGGCGCCCGCCGAGGGCTCGCCCATCTGCGCTACAGCATCAAACAGGCGGAGGGGATCATGATCCTCTCAGGCCAAAAGGGCGTCGGGAAAACCGCGCTGCTGGAGAAGGTCGCGAGCGAAGCCGAAAGCCTGGGCCGCCGCATGATCCGGCTGTCGGGTCGCGAAGTTAGGGCGCAAGGTCTTGCCGCGGCCGTGCTGTCGGCCCTGCCTGAAGTCACCGAAGACAAACGCGTGACGATGACCTTCGCGGACAATTTGCGCGAATTGTATGATCAAGGCGCGCGCCTGTCTGTGCTCGTCGATGACGCTGACGTCTTGTCGTCGCAGGATTTAGAAGCGATCCGCGAAGCGTCGCTGCTCTTCCATGAGGGAGAGGCGCTGCTCCAATTCGCGATCGTGGGCGGCGACGCGGTTCGGCAAATCCTGTATCGGGATGACACAAGCGCTTTCCGTGATCGGGTGGTTGCGTCCTACCACCTTCCGCCCTTGAAGCCGGAAGACATCGACGGCTACGTCAACGCGCGCCTCTCGGCGGTTGGCGCGAAAGGCGATGAAGTCTTCGACGCGAGCGCAATTGAGGCCCTTGGCACCAAGTCTTCGGGCCTTCCCGCCAAGATCAACGCGCTGGCCCATGGCGCCATTTCGGCGGCATGGGACGGTGAAGAGCGGCGTGTGACGGCGGAGGATGTGGCGACGGTAGACATCGACGCTATGACGGAAGAAGAGGAAACGCAGACGGTGGCGGCAGTAAAAGATGATGAGCCTCAAGACGAAGCTCGGCGTATCAATTCGGCGCCCGCCACGGCTCCCAGCACGTCTTCAGTAACGGCCAGCGCCGAGGCGACCCAGCCCGTGGCGCCCGCGCGCGGCTACCCCATCAGCGTGACGGAGCTGAACGCGGCGATCGAGCGCTTGCAACAACCTGCAGCGCCAGTGGCCTCACCGCCGCCGTCGCCCCCAGCTAAGAAGCGTCGCCCGTTATCGCCGCAAGCCCTCATGGAGCGATCGGCCCGTAAGCGAGCGCCTGAGCCTCCGGTTCGTCCAGCGGAAATCGATGCCGCCGTGTGGGATGATGCGACGGAGATGGACGAGCAAGAAGCTGATCGCCTCGACGCGGAAACCTTCACCGTCCCATCCCTTGGCGAGGATCCATTGCGTGCCGGGCTCGCAAGCTATTTGACCGAAACCAAGGCGACCATTGAACGCCTCCGCGCGAGCATTGAGAAAATCCGATCAGAGACGGATACACTGGCTGCGCGCCGTCAATCTCAGCGGGAGATGATCCGTGACCGCCTCGATGGCATCCAGTCCCAACTCGACCTCCTCAAGAGCGAGCGCAACGGCGACGCCTAAGACCGCGCAACATGCGCTGTCGGTCGATGTCGAGGAATGGTTTCAGGTTTGGGCCTACGCATCAGTGATCGACCGGTCAGCGTGGGACAGCTATCCCTCACGTGTCGAAGAGACGACGCGCCGGGTCTTTGACCTGCTGGAGCGGCGAGATGCAAAGGCCACCTTCTTCGTGCTCGGATGGATCGCCGAGCGGTGTCCGGCGCTGATCAAAGAGATGGCTGCCCGTGGGCACGAAGTGGCAAGCCACGGCTATGATCACACAAAGGTGTTCGAGCAATCACCGAAGCAGTTTCTCGAAGATGTGCGGAAAACGAAAGGGCTTCTCGAAGACCTCACGGGGATAGCCGTTAGCGGCTATCGTGCAGCAGGGTTTTCCATCGATCAGCGTACACCTTTTGCTTATGAGGGGCTCGCAAAGGCGGGATATGTCTATTCGTCATCGAGCCATCCTATTTCGCATGATCACTATGGCGACCCGACCGCGCCCATCGGCGTGCACAAGGTCACTGATAGCCTCGTCGAAATTCCCGTGGCAGTGGTCGAGAACAGGGCACGCCGTGCAACATGCGCGGGGGGCGGATGGTTTCGGGCGATGCCCTATGCCAATTCTCGACGCCGGTGGCAGCGCCTCACGGGCGAGGGACGGCGCGGTGTGTTTTACTTCCACCCTTGGGAGATTGATCCGGATCAGCCGAGGGTTAAAAACGCGCCACTGAAAAGCACGCTTCGCCATCGACTCTTCTTGGGACAGATGGAGGGGAAGCTTGAGCGGCTGTTCACAGAATTCAGCTGGGGACGGATTGATCACGTCTTCGCCGACGTCATCGCTGCGCGACGGGAGGAGAGGCCATGCTCGCCCGTGCGCCTTTGACGATCCGCCGCGCCACTGTTGCGGATGCGGCAGCTTGGGATGCGCTCGCCCAACGCGAGGGGACCTTCTTTCACCGCTTTGCTTGGTCTGAAATCGTCGAAGATGTGCTTGGCCATGAGGCAGTTTATCTGATGGCGGAGCGGTCTGGCGAAGTCGTCGGGCTCTTGCCGCTCGTCGACCGCCGTTCGAGGCTCTTCGGCCGTGCTCTGATTTCCACGGGCTTCGTCACGGGCGGCGGGGTGGTCGCTATTGATGATGCCGCTCAGCAGGGTCTGATCGCGCACGCCTTAGAGGAGGTTGAGGCGCGCAACGCCGACTTCGTTGAGCTGCGCGGCGGCGGTGTACCCGGCGATGAGTGGCATACCAAGACAGGGATCTACGAAACCTTCGACGCGCCTCTCATCTCTGATGAGGCGGAGCGGTTGCAGGCGATCCCCCGCAAGAAACGGGCGGATGTCCGCAAAGCCATCGCGGCGGCGGCTGTCGGGGACCTCACCGCAGAAACGGCCGACGACGCCCCCCGCTTCTGGGCGGCCTATGCGCGCGGCCAGCGAAATCATGGCACGCCGGTTTTGCCGCGCGCCTGGATCGAGCGCCAATGCGCGCTTTTCGGGGATGACGCTGAGATGATGATCGTGCGCAGCGGCGATCAATGGCTTGCGGGCGTTCTGACCTTCTATCACCGTGGCCGCGCTTTGCTTTATACGGCCTTCATCTTGCCGGCCGCGCGCGCCCAGAAGGCGGGTGACTACCTTTATTGGTGGATGATGCGCCATGCGCTTGACCGCGGCGCCGACACATTTGACTTTGGCCGCTCGAAATGCGGCACGGGCGCCCACGCGTATAAAGTGCATTGGGGATTCGAGCCGAAGCCGCTGCCCTACTATTACCGCCTGAGGCACACAGACGAAATGCCGAATGTGAACCCGCAAAACCCAAAATTCGCGCTGATGACGCGTGTGTGGCAACGCTTGCCGATGCCGATTGCAAACTCTCTTGGGCCGGTCGTGTCGCGGCATTTGGGCTAGGGCGGGGGATGGCGGCCTCGGTATCATCTTCGGGCCGTCCGCGGCTTTTGTTTGTCTGTCATCGATTTCCCTATCCCCCAACGAAGGGCGATAAGATCCGCGCATGGCATGTGCTCAGCCATCTGAGCGAGCACTACGATATCTGCCTGGCCACATTTCTTGATGACCCCGCGGACCGGCAGCATATCGCCAAGCTGAAAACGAAGACGGCTGCATTGTTTATCCGTCGTATCGATCCTCGCCGAGCGAAAGTTCGTGCTGGCCTCAGCCTGGTGCGCGGCGAGCCCTTAAGCTTCGGCTACTATCGCGACCCGCGAATGGTCGCTTGGATTGCGCGACAACGCCAACAGGCCTTCGCGGCGGAGTTCGCATTTTCTTCGTCCATGGCGCCCTATCTCCGCGGCGGTAAAGCACCAAGGTTTATCGATTTTTGCGACCTCGACAGCGCAAAATGGTCTGCCTACGGCAAAAGTGGACGCCTGCCGATGCGGCTACTGCATTCTTATGAGGGGCGCGCTCTGGCCAAAGCGGAGGCACAGCTCATCTCGATGGCAACGCGCAGCTATTTCGTCTCGCCAGAAGAGGCGGCCCTCGCCCGGGCATTGCCAGGCGCCGCGCCCGAACGCGTCGATTGGTTCAAAAATGGAATTGATACGGACTATTGGCGCGCCGATGCAGGGTTTCGCCGCATCAGGCCCGGATTCGATATCGTCTTTACAGGGATGATGGACTACCAACCAAACGTCGATGCCGTGACGACATTCGCAAAGACGGTTTGGCCGCGACTTCGGGCGCTCCACCCGAGGCTGACCTTCGGGATTGTTGGCGCTCGACCGACAAAAGCGGTGCTCGACCTCGCTGATCTGCCAGGCATCACCGTGACCGGGCGGGTCGAGGACACACGGCCATTCCTCGCGGCAGCAAAGGTCGCTGTTGCACCCATGCGCGTGGCGCGCGGCCTTCAAAACAAAGTGCTCGAGGCAATGGCCATGGGCACGCCAGTGATGGCCTCGACGGCAGCGGTGACCGGGACCGGTGCCATGGCGGGGACGCATCTTCTCGTCGCCGACACGGCCGATGAGATGGTCACCACACTCGCCGGACTGCTTGCCGACCCCTCGACGGCGCATCGTTTGGGCCAAGAGGCGACCGCGTTTGTGCGCACTCACTATCAGTGGGCCGATACCCTTGAGCGCCTGCACGCCGTCTTGCCGCAAAAGGCCGCGATCGCCGCATAAAGTTTGCCGCGCGTCGGGTCTTGGCCAGCTCTCTTTGCGGGGTTAGGGTTCGCCGTCGAGAGAGATTGGGGCGACGGTATGATCAATATTTTATTGTCCTTGGCGATTGCCGCGGCGACTTTTTTTGGACCCCTCGTATTCGATGAAACGGGCCGGATTGGCGAAAAGCCGGGCAGTTTTGTCGCCGGCGGGTATTTTGCCGAACGTCCCGTGAGTTGTATTCTCGACCAGAATTTCTCCGTAACAGGAGATTGCGCGCCACGCGGTCAATTGCTGGGCAAAGCCGTAACAGCGACGGTGGCGGCGGCCGCGGTTTCTGCGGCGTTGAGTGTGATCGGCCTTTTGCCGGTGGTGGGTAGGCTGACCAGTCTGATCACCATTGTGGCGGGCGCCATCGCTGTCATCACCTTTGGGATTTTGGCGGTGCGCGTTTACGGCCTCGATGGCGGCAGCATCTCACAATTCAGATGGGGCGCCTTTGGCATGGGCGGCTTCGGGCTCTTGGCAGTGTTTGCCGGGCTCGCGGGCATCCGCGGTCACCGCGACTAAGCCCACGTCGCCAGTGGCGGCAGGCTTGAGAGAATTGACGTCACATTGCCGCCAGTCTTCAGCCCAAACGTCGTGCCTCGATCATAAAGAAGATTGAATTCGGCATAGCGTCCGCGCTGGCGGAGCTGGGCAGCGCGATCCTCCTCCGTCCAGGGCATATTGATGCGACGGCGCATAATCGCGGGATAGGCTTCTAAAAAGGCACGGCCGACATCTTGGGTAAAGGCGAAGTCTGCGTCCCAGTCGCCCGTGTTCAGCCGGTCATAGAAGATCCCGCCAACCCCGCGCGGCTCTTTTCGGTGGGGGAGGAAGAAGTACTCCTCGCACCACGTCTTAAAGCGCGCGTAGTATGCAGGATCATGGGCGTCGCAAATCGCCTGATAGGCGGCGTGGAAGGCGATCGTGTCCTCGTGGTCGTCCCGCCGATAGTGAGGGTGCATCGGGTTCAAATCACCGCCGCCGCCGAACCACGTTTTCGTGGTGACGAGCATACGCGTATTCATGTGCGCCGCCGGGGCGTGTGGATTGCGTGGATGGGCGATCAAGCTAATCCCGCTGGCCCAGAACCGAGGATCTTCCTCTGCGCCAGGGATCTGCGCCCGGAACTCCTCTGAGAATTCGCCAAAGACGGTCGAGCAGTGAATGCCCGCCTTCTCGAAGACCCGGCCATGCAGCATCCCCATGACGCCGCCGCCTTGGTCTTCAGCTCCATCGCCGCGCGTCCAAGGCTCACGAACAAAGCGCGCCTCAGTCTCTTCAGGCCCATAGAGATTAGGATCGGCCTCGCGCTCGAGCGCTTCGAAAGCCGCGCAAAGTTGATCGCGCAGGCTCTCGAACCAGGCGCGGGCGGCATTTTGTCGGGAGATCAGCTCGTCGGTCATGCGGCCCGAGCTAGGCGCGGCCGCCGCGCCAATCAATCGCGGCGATGCTCAATACCCCAATTGCCGCCGCGCTTCGGCCAAGACCACGGCCCCAGCCACTGACACGTTCAGGGCGCGCGCAGCTTCGGCAAGAGGGATCACGACCCGCGCGTCGACAGCATCGTGAATTGCTTGCGGCACCCCTGCGCTCTCTTGACCCAGGATGAGCGTGTCATCGTCACGATAGGTCATTTCGCTATGGGGCACGGCGCCTTTGGTCGTCAGTAAGAGAAGGCGCCCCGATTGCGCCGTGCGAAAGTCCTCCCATGTCGCGTGGCGGGTCGGCCGCGCCAGGGCGCCGTAATCGAGCGCCACCCGGTCAATCTCTCGAGCTTTCCAAGGAAAACCGCATGGCTCAACGATATGCAGCTCAGCGCCGAAGCAGGCGGCAATCCGAATCGCTGCGCCCACATTCGGCGCAATTTCTGGCTGATAAAGGCAAAGGGCGAGGGGCATCGGCTCTTGTCGCGCCTTGATCTGCGCGTTTTTCCCGCGCGTCACTCTTGACCGCGTCACCACGCTCACTAGACGCAGTGCAACACGCGTGGCAAATGCGCCGCTGAATTCCGAATAGGCTGAAACGAATGAGTGTCACCGAAAACGAAATCGACGAAGGTCGTCGCGACTTTATCCACCTCTTAGCGATCGGGACCGCTGGCGCGGCAGCAGCCGGTGTGGCGATCCCGGTGATTGGGCAAATGGCCCCAGCCGCTGACGTGCGGGCTTTGGCGACGAAGGAAGTTGATCTTTCGTCGGTGCAGCCCGGCCAAGCGATCAAAGTGATTTGGCAAGGCAAGCCTGTCTTCATTCGCAAATTGACGGAGCGGGAGATCGCAACCGATGAAGCGACGCCGATGTCGTCGTTGAAAGACCGCGTCGCGCGCAACGCCAATGTTGATGGTGACGCTGGCGTGGCAAACCGTATCGCTCGGGATGATCTTATTGTCGTTTTAGGCGTGTGCACACACTTAGGATGTGTACCGCTGGGAACTGAGCCCGGAGAAAACAAGGGCGACTACGGCGGGTGGTTCTGCCCCTGCCACGGCAGTCACTACGACGCGGTTGGACGTATTCGTAAGGGGCCGGCGCCCGAAAACCTGCCGGTGCCACCACTTGAATTTGTCACCGACACGACAATCCGATTGGGATAATTCTGATTATGGCCCACGAAAGCACTTACGACCCAAAGACTGGCATTGAGAAATTTATCGACAAGCGCATGCCGATCGTGCGCCTTGGCTATGATAGCTTCGTCGATTTCCCGACGCCGAAAAATTTGAACTACTGGTACACGTTCGGCGGCATCCTCGCTGTGATGCTGATGGTGCAAATCGTCACCGGCGTGGTCCTCGCCATGCACTATACGGCGCATGTCGATTACGCCTTCCAATCCGTTGAGCACATCATGCGCGATGTGAACTATGGCTGGCTCTTGCGCTATGCCCACGCCAACGGCGCCTCGATGTTCTTCATCGCCGTTTATCTCCACATCGCTCGCGGGCTTTATTACGGGTCCTACAAAGCGCCGCGTGAGATCTTGTGGATGATCGGTGTGGCGATTTTCCTTCTCATGATGGGCACCGCCTTCATGGGCTACGTGCTGCCATGGGGTCAGATGTCCTATTGGGGCGCGACGGTGATTACCTCGCTCGCTTCAGCAGTACCGTTGATTGGTGATCCGATCAAAACGCTGCTCTGGGGTGGCTTCTCCGTCGATAACCCGACGCTGAACCGCTTCTACGCGCTGCACTATCTGATGCCGTTCCTGATTGCGGGCCTCGTGATCCTGCACATCTGGGCGCTTCACGTGCCGGGCAATAACAACCCGTCAGGTGTTGAAGTGAAGGATGTGAAGAAGGACGCGGTGCCTTTCCACCCGTACTTCACGGTGAAAGATGGTTTCGCGATCATTGTTTTCATGATCCTGTACGCAGCGTTTGTTTTCTACATGCCGAATGCGCTGGGGCACGCCGACAACTACATCCCGGCGAACCCGCTGGTCACGCCCGCACACATCGTGCCTGAGTGGTACTTCCTGCCGTTCTACGCGATGCTTCGTGCGATCACTTTCGACATCGGGATCCCATTCACCGATATCATCCTGATCAACTCGAAGCTCGGCGGCGTGTTGGCGATGCTCGGTTCGATCTTGATTTGGTTTGTATTGCCGTGGCTCGACACGTCGAAAGTGAAGTCCATGCGCTACCGTCCGATCGCGCAAGGGTTCCTGTTGCTCCTCTTCTTGGACTTCGTGTTCTTGGG
>CAYFHK010000039.1:0-20976 GCA_964342585.1 uncultured Caulobacterales bacterium
CCCCTTCATCGCGGAGATGTCTCGCGTCTCAGAGACCTATGTCTCGGCCTACCCCAATGCGGGTCTGCCCAACGCATTCGGCGAATATGACGAAACACCGGACAGCATGATCACCCATTTGAAGGAGTGGGCGGAGAGTGGCCTCGTCAATGTGGTCGGCGGCTGCTGCGGCACGACGCCGGCGCACATCAAAGCCTTTGCAGAGGCGCTAAAAGACGTGGCGCCGCGTCAACCGGCGGATCACCCCACCGCGATGCGGCTTTCGGGTTTGGAAGCGGTGACCATTACCGCGTGAGGCGCACGCCCTCTTCTGGCAAATCGCGGAACGCGCCGCGCCCTTTTGTGGTGAGCGTGTTCCGCCAAAACAGCCGTTCGGCACCTTCAGGGGCGTTCAACAAATTCGTCCGCCCCCGTTCGGTGGTGATGCGGTTTTGCCGAATGCTGATCTTGCCTAAACTGCCGCCGCGACTTGTATCGTAGTTGAAGAGCGTCTGCTGGCTGGCGCTTGCCCGTCGGATGATCTCATTGTCGTCGATATAAACGCGACCGCCGCGGGTTGCATCGACAAGATAGGAGGGCTCGCCGTCCTGATCATCAAAGCGGTTTCCGCGCACGATAACGGTGGTGGCCAGCGTCTTCACATGGTGACCGATCTTTGTGCCGATAAATGTTGAGCCGCTCACTTCGATGCGTTTGCCATGCGATTGATAGAGGCCATGCGAGCGGCCATCGCCATGGCCATTGTTTTCAAACACGCTATTGCGGACGAGCAGGAAGCCGTCAGGATTGCCGGTGGCGAGGATGCCGTTCTCATTGTGTCGAAAGGTGCAGTTCTCGACGAGCAGACCCGCGCCTTCTAGCCGAATGCCGGCGCCATTCTTGTCTGGCGCTTCCGCCCCCTCAAAAATCAGATGACGGACAGTGGTGACCGTGCCGGACAGCGGCAGCAACAATCCTTTGGCGACGGGCGCAGGCGAAGAGACCACCGTTTCCCCGGGCACACCCTCGATCGTCAAATCGTGCGGCAGTTTCAGATCGCTGGCGCTATAGCGACCAGGCGCGACGGCAATCGTATCGCCGTGGGCAGACGCCGCCACAGCCGAAGCCAACGTCCGATGCCGCGCATCTGGGCCCACAGGGATCACCGCCGCCATCGCGACCGATGAAATGCTCAGCACACTCGCGATGAGGGCGAGAGCGCGCCTCACTGGTTCAATTTCCTCTCCCAGGCGATGGCAGAACGCGCCATTTCCTCGAGGCTATCGTGCTGGGGCGTCCAATCGAGGGTTTCCATGATGCGAGAATTATCGGCAACGAGGCTCGGCGCATCGCCGGGTCGCCGACCGACCACTTCCACCGGCAGGGGCTTTTCCGTGACAGCCTCGACCGCCTTCACGACTTCCTTCACGGAGGACCCGCGGCCATAGCCGCAATTCAGCGTGATCTGCCCGGGCTTCTGCAAAACGTGTTCAAGCGCGAGAAGATGCGCCGAGGCAAGGTCGCTGACATGGATATAGTCCCGAATGCAGGTGCCATCGGGCGTGTCGTAGTCGTCGCCAAACAGTGAAAGCTTCTCGCGCTGCCCCAGCACCGTTTGCGAAGCGACCTTGATCAGGTGCGTGGCGTTGGGACCAGATTGTCCTGTCCGTCCGGCTGGGTCCGCGCCCGCGACATTGAAATAGCGCAGCACGGCAGCACTCAGCCCATGGGCGTGGCCGATATCGCGGATCATCGCCTCGGTCATGAGTTTTGATTGTCCGTAAGGGGACAAGGGCGTTTTCGGTGCGTCCTCTGGCAGCTTCGCGCCATCGGCGCGCGGTTCGTAAACAGCCGCAGTTGAAGAAAAAAGGATCGCCTTCTGACCGTGATCCACCATAGCCGCGAGGAGCTGCAGCGACGTTGCCGTGTTCTCCTGGTAATACATGATCGGCTTTTCGACGGACTCAGGCACGATAATACGTCCGGCAAAATGCAAGACCGCCACGACATCCTGATCGGCGAGAATCTTCCGGACTAAAGTATCATCCGCAACATCGCCTTCGATAAACTCCGCCTGCGGCGGAACGTTGGCCGCGCGTCCCGTCGATAGATCGTCGAGCACGATAATATCGCGCCCAGAATCCGCCGCAGCCCAAGCGACATGGCTGCCAATATACCCTGCGCCGCCGGTGATCAGGAGTTTTTCTGCCATCGGTCCCTCTCCATTTGCACCGCAGCATGCCCGTTTGAGAGCGCGGCGAAAAGGCATCACTTTCGATTAGTGCTCAGCCCAAGACGGAAATTGTCATCAAACTGTTAATCGCCGCGTCTATCGGCCCGCGCAGTTGGGGCAACTCCATCTGGGGAATGAAAAAATGAAACGTTTTGCGCTATTGGCTGCAGCGTCCACGCTGGGTCTTTCCGTCGCTCATGCCGGCGACATCACGGGCTTTGTCAGTGAAGCCACCGGCACCGTGCCGCTTGAAGGGGCGATCGTCACAATTGAGGGGACATCGCGCTCGACCGCCACAGGGCGTGACGGCACCTTCCGGTTCACGGATCTCGGCGCAGGCGATTACACGCTCGTCGTCTCCTACATCGGCGCCGGGTCGGCGACGGCAACGGTGTCACTCGACAGCGATAGCGACCTCGCCGATCTCAACATCACCCTCGGTGAAAACGTTTCGGTCACCGATAGCATCATCGTTACGGGTCAGCGCGGCTCGCTCAACGCGGCGCTGAACCAAGAGCGCGCATCGAACAATCTGATCGAAGTTCTCTCCGCCGACGCCATCGCATCATTGCCGGACGAGAACGCGGCGGAAGCGCTGCGCCGCTCAGTCGGTGCCAACGTGTTGAACGACCAAGGCGAAGGTCGGTTCGTTTCGATCCGTGGTCTTGATCCCTCACTGACCTCCATCACCGTGAACGGTGTTCGCTCGCCCTCACCCGAAGGCGACAGCCGCGCCGTGCCGCTCGACACGGTTGACGCTGACGTCATCGAACGCCTCGTCGTGACCAAAGCGCTGACGCCGGATCTCGATGGTGACGCGATCGCCGGTAACGTGGAGATCAAGACGCTCTCGGGCCTCGACCGCACCGACATGCTGCTGACGCTGAACCTCGGCGGTGTCTACACCGACCAAACCGAAGAGTTCGGCGAGCGTCTTTCCGCTGCCTATGCCGACAACTTCATGGATGGCCGCTTGGGCCTCGCTGGCTCGGTCTCTTGGCAGTCGCGCGAATTCGGCTCCGAGAATAAAGAGGTCGACGGCACGTGGAACTTTGACGATGCACCCGTTCCCTTTGCCGAACAGTTCGAGCTGCGCGATTATGTGATCACCCGCGAACGTCTCTCCGTCACGGGTCAGATCGACTACGAATTCACCGACAATCAACGCACAACGCTTTCGGGCTTCTTCAACGACTTTAGCGACCAAGAATTCCGCAGCCGCGTTGAAACAACTTTCGAGGACGGCAGCTCATCCGGTGTTGATGGCGATACGCAGTTCTTTGAAGGCATCGAAGTCGATCGCGACATCAAAGACCGCTTGGAAGTGCAACAGCTCCTCGCTGTCTCACTCGCGCACGAATGGCAGGCGCCTTTCGGTCAACTCGATGGTGTCGTCTCGTACAGTAAAGCTGAAGAAGAAGAGCCGGATCGGTACGACGCTGACTTCCGTGCTGAAGGCATTGATGGTGTTGGCCTCAATACATCGAATCTGCTGTTGCCAAGCCTCGCCTTCGCTGATGATGCATCGCGGGCAGAATACTTCGACCCGGAGAACTATGAGTTTAACGGCCTCGAGATCACCAACGGCATCACAGAAGACGAAGAGTTCGCCTTCGCCGGCAACCTTCGCGTCGATGTCTATGAAGACTGGTTCGAAGGGTCATTTAAGACGGGTGTCAAAGTCCGCCTTCGCGAGAGCACCCGTGACGTGGATCTGCCGATCTACGAAGCCGACGATCTGACGCTGACCCAGTTTGGCACCATGGTCGATTACCAGATCGACCAGATCGGCATCACGCCAAGCGCTCCGCTGTTCCGGTCGTTCTTCGCCGAGAACCGCGACCTCTTCGAACTCGAAGAAGATGATACACTGATCGAGAGCACGGCAGCGGACTTCGAAGCCGAAGAAGACATCTATGCCGCCTATGCCATGGCCACCAAAGAAATGGGGCCGCTGACCCTGGTCGGCGGTATCCGCGTCGAGCACACAGAGTTCGAGGGGACAGGTCGCTTCATCGATGAAGAAGATCTGGCATCGATCGCGAATGTGTCAGCCGAAGACAGCTACACAGATGTGCTCGGCAGCTTGAACGCCCGCTTCGAGATCAGCGAAGACTTTATCGCCCGTGGCGCGTTTTATCAGTCGGTCATCCGTCCTGGCTTCACTGACTTCACACCATCCGTTCTTGTCGACGACGATAACGAAGCCGAAATCGGCAACCCGAACCTCGAACGTCAGAAGGCGAACAACTTCGACGTCAGCATCGAGATCTACCCGTCTGAAAGCGCTGTGGTTTCGTTCGGCCTCTTCTACAAAGAGATCGACAACTTCATCGCCCAAGCCATCGTCGATGGTGATGAGTATGCGGAACTGGCCGGCGCCACTTTCCTGGACACGTTCGGCCGCGAGTTTGATGAGGCCGAAGTCGCCATCAACCTCGAAGAGGCTGAAATTCTCGGTGTTGAGTTTAACTACCAGCAGGCCCTGACCTTCCTGCCCGCCCCGTTCGATGGCGCGCTGGTCGGCTTCAACTACACCGGTGTGGATGGCGACGCACAGCTTTCGAATGGCCGCAAGGTCGCGCTGCCGCGTCAGTCAGCCAATGTCTACAACGCGGTCATCGGCTACGATAAAGGCCGCTTCGACCTTCGTGCCGCCTTGGCCTACCGCGATGAATATATCGACGAGCTAGGAACCTATGACACCGAGATCGGGGGCGAGGATGTGTTTGCTGACCGGATTGTCGCCGAGCACATGCAAATCGATATCGACGCGAAAGTGCAGATCACGGATCAGTTCCAAGTGTTCGCCGGCTTTAAGAACGTGAACGACGAGCCGTTCCTGGCGATCGCACGGATCCAAGGCGACGAATATCTCGGCCAGTTTGAAGAATATGGGTGGGCGACGCGCTTCGGCCTTCGCTACACGCATTAACGCTTAGAGCCTCGGCCGCGGGGGGCGGTCGGGGTTCGCCATCGCTATCGGGTGAGGGCTGTTCAGGCGCTCACCCGTTTTTTATGTGGGGCGCCACGCGCGCACCAATTCCGAACGAGGAAAGACCCGATCGATGAACAAACCGATGCTCCTTCTTACCGCAGCACTTCTGGGCGGTTGCCAGACAGCCTCTATGGGCGTGGGTGACGACATTCCAACCGTGAACGCATTTGCTGAAACCGATGCTGTTGCGTCGAGGGAAGATGCCGCTGACGATCCGGCGATTTGGATCAATCCTTTGACCCCATCTGAAAGCGTGATCCTCGGCACGGATAAGAAGAACGGCCTCTACGTGTACGATCTGTCGGGTCGTGAGCTTCAATTCATCGACGTACCCGAGCCAAACAATGTCGACCTGCGACAGGGCGTGGCTGTTGGGGACGGCGTGATGGACATCGCCGTGACCAGCAATCGCGGCGACAACACCGTCGGCGTTTTCATGGTGGATGGCGGCACCGTTGGCGCGATGGGGAGCTTCCCGGCGATCCGGCCAGAGCCCTATGGGATTTGTCTGGGCACGCCCGATGGGGCGTTGATGGTCGCTGTGACACACAAGAATGGCGCCGTTGACCTCTTTTCCCTCGACACGCTGGGCCAAGTGGCCGGCACCCATCTCCAAACGCTGAACCTTGGCGCACAGCTTGAGGGCTGCGTTTTCGATGAGGTGAATGAGCGCCTGTTCGTCGGCATCGAAGAGCAAGGCATCGTCGCCTATACCTTCGCCGATCTCACCATGGCCAATGCGACCCCGGTTTTTGTCGACAGGGTGAACGAAGCCTCGGGCCTCGCCATCGATGTTGAAGGGCTGACGATCTATCCCAGCGATGATCAGGGCGGCGGCTATCTGATCGCGTCGAGCCAGGGGAATAACAGCTACGCGCTTTACGATCGCCAAACGCTCGCCTTCATCAGCCGCTTCGCCATCGTCGATGGCGAGACGATTGATGGCACTCAAGAAACCGATGGCATCGATGTCACGGCCGCCAATCTCGGCCCGGATCTGCCTTTGGGCATTCTCGTGGTCCAAGATGGCGAGAACCCACCGGTTGGGCGGCAGAACTTTAAGATCGTTGATTGGCAAGACATCGCCAAAGCCGTCGGTCTTCCTTGAGTCACAGCGGGCGCGCGGCGTATAGGGCGCCATGTGTCGTTGAAAAGCGCGTGAGAACCTGCTTTCCCTACGCCACGCGCAACCGCGCCGCGCATTGCCGCCGCGCCAGCCCTCAAAGGAAGGTTTTTCATGGCTCAGGATCCTGAACGCATCACCATTCTGGCCCGCGAATTCTCCGCCGCCGCCCTCGAATTCCACCGCGGCAAGCTGGCGGAGAAGGGATATGTTATGGAGGGGACGATCACCCCGCGGCACTTCCAAATGATCGAAGGCAGTGACGCGCCGAAGGATCTATTCGATGGCGAGCCGCTCTTTGCCGTGACGTTCCGAAAGAAAGAGACCGAGTAAAGGTCGCCCAGCCGATGTCCGATTGGCGCCGCTGTGAGACAGCCGAGGAGGCGATCCGTCTCCTGAATGAGCTATACAACGACAGCGCCGATCGGCTCCGCGCGGCTTTTCGCGCTTTTGTCGAGGACGGCACGTCGCCGGACCGCGCGGCGCGCTATCCTTATCCATGCCTTCGGGTCACCTACAGCCCAGATGGGCCCGTCCCGCCCATTTCCTCTGCCTTCGGCAAGTTTGACGCGCCGGGCGTCTATCAAAGCTCGATCACGCGGCCACAACTTTTTGCGCCCTATTTGAAAGAGCAGCTCACGCTCATTCTCTCCCGCTATGACGTCACCGTCGATGTCGGCCCCGGCGAAGAGAACATCCCCTACCCTTACGTCATCGATTCAGGGGAAGGCGTCGACGTGGAAGCGGTGCCGCCATCAGAACTTGCGCACCTTTTCCCTACGCCTGATCTGGCATCGGTCTCGGACGCGATTGCCGATGGCGACACGATGACACCACGATCCCTTGTTGGTGAATCAAGCGGGCCGCAGTCGCTTTCGCTCTTCACCGCATTGCGCACGGATTATTCGCTTCAACGGTTGAAGCACTACACAGGCACAGCCCCCGACGATTTTCAGCAGTTTATCCTCTTCACGAACTATCATCGGTACATGGATGAGTTTGTTGAGATCGGGCTGCAAAAACTCCGCTCAGATCAAGGCTATCGCGAATTCGTGGCGCCCGGCGGTGTCCGCGTGAATGCCGAAACCGATGGTGCGCTAGAGCATATTCATGCGAGCCCGTGGCGGCGCTTTCAGATGCCCAGTTACCACCTGACGGCGGACAATGGCTGCGGCATCACCCTCGTTAATATCGGCGTTGGGCCTTCCAACGCCAAGACGATCACGGATCATTTGGCGGTCTTGCGTCCTCAATGCTGGATCATGGTGGGGCATTGCGGCGGGCTGCGGCATTCACAGCGCTTAGGCGATTACGTCCTCGCCCACGCGTATCTGCGGCGCGACAAGGTGCTTGATGGCGTGCTGCCCCCCGATGTGCCCATCCCCGCGATCGCCGAAATCCAGTTGGCCCTCACCTCTGCGGCCGCAAGCGTGACAGGCGATGCGGGACACAGCTTCAAACATCGCCTCCGCACCGGCACCGTTGTGACGCATGCGGACCGAAACTGGGAGCTTCGCTTCAATGAAGAGGCACGCATGCTCGATCTGGCGCGGGCCATCGGCATCGACATGGAAAGCGCGACGGTGGCCGCCAATGGGTATCGCTTCCGCGTGCCCTATGGCACCCTTCTTTGCGTGTCGGACAAGCCGCTCCACGGTGAGATCAAATTGCCGGGCGCGGCCAATCGCTTTTACGAGCGCGCCATTGGCGAGCATATGAAAATCGGCATTGAAGCGCTCGAAATCTTTCGGCGCGACGGCGCGCAATCGCTGCACTCACGTAAGCTGCGCAGCTTTGACGAGCCGCCCTTCCGTTAACCCCTTTGCTTGGGCACAGCCTTTTGGCGTAAAGCCCCATTTGAGAAACTGGGAGCTCTCTCATGTTGAACCGTTATTTCGCCGGCATTGCCGTTTTGGCCCTGTCGGCCTGCGCCATCGGCCCTCAAGACGATATCGAAGCCGATTTGCGCCGGGTGGGCCTCGATGCCAAACGCGCCGAGTGCGTGGGCGACGAGCTCGGCGATCTCTTAAGCCGCCGCCAATTGCGGGCGCTCTCCGAATTCACCGGGACCCTAGGCCAACGCGAGCGCTCAAGCGCCCAAGCATTGGCCGCGCTAGGCAATATCTCTGATCCTGAAATTGCCGCGGCTGTGACGCGCGCCAGCCTCGCCTGCGCGATCGTTCGCTAAAGGTGGACATCGAAGGCCCTCTGAACCCGCGCTTTGCGCCTATCCGCGATGCCCTCGCCGCGTCGATCGATCGGGGCGATGATCTGGGTGCAGGCGTCTGTGCAATTGTGGACGGCGACGTCGTTGCCGATCTGCGCGGCGGCTTTCGTGACCGCAAGCGCGAGACGCCCTTTGGCGATCCGTTGCTCTGCGTTTATTCCTGCGGAAAGGCGGTCACGGGCGCGGTGATCATGGCCGCCGTGGAAGCGGGCCAACTTGATTATGACGCCCCCGTTGCATCGGTCTGGCCCGAATTCGGCGCGCACGGGAAGGACAGGGTCACCTTGGCCGAAGCGCTTTCCCATCAAGCGGGCCTCTCTGGTTTTCTCAAAGAAATTGATCCAACCATGTGGATCGACTGGGCACGGATGACCGAGGCCCTGGCAGCGATGGAGCCCATCTACCCACCAGGCAGCGCCAGCGGTTATCACGCGCAAACGGTCGGCTTCATCGCAGGCGAGGTGTTGCGGCGACAGACAGGCAAGACGGTCGGCGCAGCGCTCCGCGAGTATGGGCTTGAGGTCTATTGCGGCCTCACTGCGGATGAAATGGCGCAGACAGCGCCAATGAAGAAGCCGCCTAGCGCGCCGGATCTCGGCCGGCTCACGCCGCTCAAAAAAGCGGTCTTTTTGGAGAAATGGTCCGCGCCCCGGAACATCGACCGCGAAGCTTGGATGGCGGCGGAAATCCCGTCGGCGAATATTCATGCGACCGCACGAGGCATGGCCGAAGTGATGCAGGCCTTCGCGACCGGCCAGATCAACGGCAAACCGGTCGCTAGCGATGCCGTCCGCGAGGCGGCGCTACGTGAACGGATCAGCGGCCAAGATCTTGTCTTGCCCTTTGAGCTTTCCTGGGCCTCGGGCGTGATGCGCAATCGCGATGGCCAGCTGGGTCCAGGCGCTGAGGCCGTCGGGCATTATGGTTTTGGCGGCGCCTGCGTGATCGCCGATCCGACCCATCGCCTTTCTTTTGCCTATGTGCCGAACAAAATGTCACCAGCCCTGATTGCTGATCCGCGCGCAATCGGGCTTTTAGAGGCGCTTTACGCATGCTTTTGAGGTTCACAGGACTTCTCGCCGCGCTGGCCGCTCACGCGGCCGCGGCTCCGCCACAGGCGAGTTTCCCAGCTCCGCTCGATGCCGCGCTCAGCGAAGCGGAAGAAACGCCCAGGGCACGATATTCCTATACAATGACGTTTGAATGGCAGGGGGCTGATCCGATTGTGGCTCGCTTCGAAGTCCAATCCCGAGACTGGACACTCATCTCAGGAGACCCTTCTCAATTGCCCGGCGAGGCGCGCAAACGCTTCGAGAATGTGAAGAAATCGGAATCGGTGCCCGGCGGTCTTCTCTATGCAGATTTTCGCGAGCACCTCAAACAAGTCCGGCTCATCGAAGAGACGGGCAGTGAGGCGATATATCGCTTCACGCCGCCGGAAGCAGAAGAGCGCGATGTGCCCGAAGACGTGGACGACCAAGTGCGCGCCCGCCTCGTGGTCGACACCGCGCAAGGCCACCTCGCCCTTTATGAGGTCCGCGCGCTTCAGCCGGTCTCGCCTTATCCAACGGCAAGCTTCGACAGGTTCGTTGTCGAGCAAGCGTTCGCGCCCCTTCCCGATGGAGGACCGTCCGTCTTGAGACGGCTGACCGTCGAGCAACAGGGCACGCGCTTCTTTCGCGATGTTGATGTGGCCTACACGGCCTATTTCTCTGATTTTGAAAGCGTTGCCTCAGACTGAGATCCGCTGTTTGATCGATCAGCACGGGCGAGCCGGCGAATATGCGGCGCATTCCACCGGATCTTCAGCCAGACCCGCGCGAACTGTAGCCACTGGCGTATCATCTCGCGGCCGGGGTTGCGCACCTTGCCTTCCCATTTTTGATATTTCTGCCGCTGGCGCAGCGTATCGAAATAACAAACGCGCGACCCCTTCCCGAACTGCGCTGCATACCAATTGAGAAACAAGACGATCCCATAGCCGCGCATCATCTCGGCCCATTGAAGCTGCTGTGCCAAGCGGATCGCCGCATCGAAATCACGGTACAGAATAACGCGCTCGCCGCTGATGGGTCCAAAGAGCCATGCCCACCCCGCTTTGACGGCGCGATTTCGCAGCCCCTTTGGCCAGCTCGGCGGCACGCCGCGCGAGCTCATCACTTGCATCAGCTCGCCTTCACGAAATCGCGCAATCAGCTCTTCGATATGCGCCACCTCGAGCCCCACAAGGTCGGCATCACACCATAGGAGGATCGCTTCGTCAGGCACCGTCGGCAGGTGGTGCATGATGGCGGCCCCCACCGGCACACGCTCCTCCAGACGACGAACGCTCGCCCCGGCCTTCGCGGCAATGGCGGCGGTCCCATCCGTCGAGCCGTCATCAACGACTTGGACCCAGTCGACCGAAGAACATGCGGTCAGCACATCGAGGATCGCGCCGATGGTCGGCGCTTCATTATAGGCCGTGACCAATGCCACGACGGGCAAACCTGCGCGCGACACGGCGACGACCCTTTACAACCACTGCCGTGGCGTAGCAGCCACACATAGCCGAGGATAGCGCCTGAAAATGGGGCCTGATCTTTGGCGCGGTCGCGACACAGCGCTATTCTTAGCGGAAGTTCGTTGGCCTTTCGTGGCGGCGCCGTCTACGATCAGGCCGCCCAACGGAGTGAGGGAATTATGCGCGGTCGCTTACGCTCAGCTGCTTTTTTGCTCAGCGCTTTTTGCGCGTCGCCTGCACTGGCGCAGCAAACGTTTGAGGAATTTCGAAATTCCTTCAGGATCGATGCGGTCGCCGCCGGGGTGAGCGCGGAGACCTATGATCGTGAGATGGCGAGCGCCCGCGCATTACCGATCGTGAATGAGCGAAACGACAATCAACCCGAGTTCAGCCGCGCGATCTGGCAGTACCTCGACAGCGCTGTTTCGGAGCGGCGCGTCGCCGATGGTCGTACTAAACTCGCGGCACATATCGACCTTCTGCACACCGTTGAAGCCAGCTACGGCGTGGACGCGCCCGTGATCGCCGCGATTTGGGGGCTGGAGAGCGCCTATGGCGAAATTCTTGGCGACCTCGATGTGATCTCGTCGCTTTCCACGCTTGCCTATCAGGGTCGGCGACAGCGCTACGGCCGCGAGCAGCTCATCGGTGCCCTGAAAATTCTCGACAATGGGTATGCGGATCGGACGCAGCTGAAAGGCTCTTGGGCAGGGGCCATGGGGCAAACGCAGTTCATCCCAACGACCTATCTGTCCTATGCCGTTGACATGAATGCCGATGGCAAACGCGATTTGTGGGCGGATCATGAGGACGTCTTTGCCTCAACGGCGAACTACCTCGCGACGTTTGGCTGGGAGAAGAACAAACCGTGGGGCTTCGAAGTGATGCTGCCCGCTGACTTCGACTTTTCGCAAACCGGCCTTCAGTCGAAAAAGTCGGTGGCGCAATGGGACTCACTGGGGATCACCGCTGCCGAGGGACGTCTCGCCGATAGGGCAGACTTGAACACGACCGCCTCAATTTTGGTACCCGCTGGCGCATCGGGTCCCGCCTTCATCGTGTTCCAGAACTTCCGCACGATCATGCGATACAACAATTCAACGGCTTATGCCCTTGGCATCGGTATGCTGAGCGATGCGCTGGCGGGCAATCCGGTATCGCTCGCCCAAGAATGGCCCCGCGACGATCGCGCGCTTTCCCTGACCGAGCGCAAAAACCTTCAGCAGGCCTTAGCGGATCGCGGCTATGATCCGGGTCCGGTGGATGGAATCATTGGCGCAGGCACTCAGCGGGCCCTGCGGGCCTGGCAGCGCGACAATGGCCGCCCGGCGGATGGGTACGCCTCCGCCGCCGTGTTGAGTGCCATTCTCGCCTCGTGACGGCCCTTCCGCCGCCGTCACTCATCCGTGACGGTGCCGTTTTTCGGTCTGACACATTCGACGATATTTATTATCAGCCTGAGGACGGTCTGGCCGAGACCCAGCACGTTTTTGTCAACGGCAATGATCTGCCCGATCGCTTTGCACGCCTTGAAGCGGGCGATCATTTCGTCATCGGCGAGTTAGGATTCGGCACCGGCCTCAATCTTCTGTGCACGATGGAGGCTTTTGCCGCCGCCGCCAAACGCGGGGCGCAGCTGCACTATGTCGCCGGTGAAGGGTTTCCCCTTTCACAGAGCCAAGCGCGGGAAGCCCTCTCTGCGATTGCGGCGCGCTGGCCAGCGCTGAAGCCCCATGCCGATGCGCTTGGGACGGCCTACCCGCCTCCCCGCCCTGGGCTTGCTCAGCTTTGGCTCTCCCCCAATGTGACGCTGACGCTCAGCTTCGGCCCCGTCACCGAAGCGCTGGCCGACCTCGACGGCCAAGTCGACGCCTGGTTTCTCGACGGTTTCTCCCCCGCCAAAAACCCCGATATGTGGGCGCCCGAGGTCTTGGCGCGCGTCGGCGATCTCACACGGCCCGGCGGCACATTCGCCACCTTCACCGTTGCGGGCGCGGTGCGGCGCGCCTTAGCAGATGCCAGGTTTTCGCCGGAGAAGGCGCCCGGCTTCGGCAAAAAGCGCGATATGCTTCGTGGGCAGAAGCTTTCAGGGCGACCAGCTGACCGATCGCCAGAGCATATCGCCATTATCGGCGCCGGGATTGCGGGGGCAGCCCTGGCCCATCAGCTCACGCGACTTGGTCGCAAGGTGACGATCGTCGAAGCGAATGCCCCCGGCGCTGGGGCATCCGGCAATCCGATTGGGCTTCTCATGCCGCGGATCGATGCGCAGGACACGCCAGCCGCACGGTTCTATCGCGATGCTTTTCTGTTCGCCCACAGATTTTACGCCGCCGCGGTCCCCAATGCGATCGACATCTACGGTGGCGAGTTGGAGGCCGTATCCGGAACACCTGACCGATTTGAAAAGGCGCTTTCCAATGGTCTGTGGGATGCGGAGGATCTGCGCCTGCAGGACACAGGCAGCGCCTTTGTCCCGAGCGGCGCCACGCTGCGTCCCGGCGAAGCGATCGCGCACTTGATCGACGGGCTCGTCATGGTTGAGCAAGCGGTCTTACAGGTTCGAGAACAGACAGATGGCGTGATCCTAGTCATGGCGGACGGTAGCGAAGTCGCAGCCGATATCGCGGTTTGGACCAATGGGGCGGCCCTTAGCGCCCATCAGGCTTTCGAAGGCGACGTCATCCCCTCGCGCGGCCAGTTGGATCTCTTCGCAGCACCACGACCCGGTCGCATCAAAACGCGCGGTCACTATGTTGCGCCTTATGGCGAGGGGCTGGCGGTTGGCGCGACCTATGATCCGTGGGCGTTGGAAGATGAAGTCACCACTTCAGCGGATAGCTTGGAGGCCAATCGCGAGGCAGCCCTATCGCTATTGGGAGAGACGCCGATCAATCATCTCAGAGGCAGAGCCAGTTTACGGGCGACGACAAAAGATCGGCACCCGGTGGCGGGCCCACTGCCCGCGTCGCCGGGAAAAGAAGCCGGGGATTACCGAGCAAAGCAATGGGGTATTGGCGGGCTTGGCTCGCGCGGCCTCTCGACGGGACCGTTTCTCGCTGCCCACCTCGCGCAGATCTTCGTTGGTGGCATCAGCCCCCTTTCACCGGCGGGGCAGAAACTGATTGAGCCGAGCCGCTTTGCCGCGCGGCGCGCTCGGCGAGCTTCGTCCTGACGACTCCTTGGGGCGGTCGACCGAGCGCAAAGACACAAACCCGCAGAAATGAAAAAGGCCGCGCAGAGCAAACTGCGCAGCCTTTATTGATCATACCAGGAGGACGTGTCCGCCTGAATTGAGTTTGAGGATTAGCCCTCGCTTGGGGTGGGCTCTTCTTCAGTCGCCTCGGTTTCAGCAGGCGCTGCTTCCTCTTCCTCGTCTTCGTCCGTATCGACTTCTGCCAGAAGTTCGCGACATTCTACGAGTGACGCCTGATCGACCTCACCACCAAGCTCGGCGACATCGACGATCGATTCACAGCGAGAGATTTCGCGGCGGCGCGCTTCTTGGCGTTGAAGGCGTTCGACTTCGTCTTGCGCACGGAGGGTGGCTTCGATGGCATCGATATATTCAACCCAGCCACGCGCCTGGCTGGCGACATTGCTGTATTGCGTTGCCCGTTGGAACTCACGCCGCGCGGCATTCCGGCCAGCAGCCGTGTCACTGTCGATGTTAAACAGTGCAGACCCTAAGAGGAGATAGATGTCGCCCCGATCCGCCTGAGTGAGCCCACCGCGATCAAGCGCGCGCCGCAAATTGGAAACAGCGTTTTGATACTGCTCGTCTGCCATGAAGGTTTGGCCGAGACGGTAATAAAGCTCGCCCGAATCCGCCATGCCTGCAGCAGCTTCGAGAGATTCAATCGCGTTTTTCTGCTCGCGCGACATCGACCAGAGCTGGGACAAGAGCTCCAAATTCCGCAAATTACGGGTCACGCGCCCAGCGGACATTTCTTGTTCGATGAGCTGTGCACCACGATAGGGATTGTCGAGCGCGGAATAGTACTGCGCGAGGGCGACGATCTTGTCTTCCTCATTCACCAAACCGGCCTTGTACGCGACCTCAAGGGTTGCAAACGCGTCTCGGTCACGGCCCGCCTGCGAATAAGACCCTGAAAGCTGAGACCAGTAGGACTCTTCGTTCGGGAAAAACTCGACCATTTGCTCCAGCAGCTCACCCCGCTCGGAACTCATGCCGAGTTCGGAATAAATCAGGTTCAGGAGATCGTAGTTTTTCTTCTCGGGTGTATTTGAATAGCGAAGAACGTTTCGGGCCGGTTGAAGCGCCGCACGATAATTGTCGCGCAAGGTATTCGCCGCCGCCAGGATATACCACGCATTCGGATCTTCGACATTTTCCGAGTCGCTCAGATATTCCTGCATGAAGCGGATCGCTTCGGCGTAATTCTCATTCTGGAAGTGCAGCTGCGCCACGTTGTAGCGGATTTGCTTCAGGCGATCGAACGGCAACGCATCGATCCGAAGGATTTCTGAAAAATCGCGAAGCGCAGCGGTGTAATTGTCAACGTTCACATAGGCGGCCGCGCGCAGCTCAAGCGCCGTTGACCGATCAAAGTCGTTCAATTCGCGGTTCAACAAACCATTCAGCTTATCGATCGCTGCTTGATACTGATCCGAATTAATATCGTTGAACGCTTCACCGACGACACGTGCCGACGACGTTGAGAGCGTTTGGCCGCGACGGCGACGATCCTCGTCCTCGTCATTCTGGGCGTAGGCCGTGGCGCCAACCGTCATCGACGTGCTCACGGCGCAGGTGCCGACGAATGCCGCGAAGGCCGTAGCGGACAGAAGATTGCGCATGCTGATCATCATCACATTGATCCTTTGCTCGGGACGGAGGGGACGGGCTCAACCGCCGCCCACGGCATAAACGATAGTGGTTTGAACGCCGAAACGCGGTTCCGCCTCACCATCCACGATCTTGGGCTGATACCGCCAGCGCTCCGCCGCGCGAACAGCGGACCGTTCGTAACAGCTATCAGTGGAGTCAAGGACGCGCACATTCGTCACGTTCCCTTCAGGTGTCACATCAAACTCCAACCGCACCCGTTCCTGACGCGCTTCATCAGACCGAATGCAGCGTTGGAAAAGGCTTTCCTGCGGCGGGATCCGGACAAGCGGCTGGGCATCGCGGTCAGGGTTGAAGGCCGAACCGATGTTGACATTCGCTTCGAAAGTCGGCGTCGCGGCACGCACCCCTTCAACCTGCGGCTGGAAGTTCGCCTGGTTGATGGCGGGCGGCGGCGGCGGCGGCTGGTCAAGCTGTGGACGCTCGAACCGGCGTTGGTTCGTCACATCACTGTCTTCAATTTGACGACCCAGCTGAATGTTGACCGGCTCTGAGTCACTCGCCTCAGGCAACTCGTCGACCCGAATGAGGCCATACATGAAAAGAAACAGACCAACGACGATGACCACTGCGATCGGGACACCGAAAATACTGCGGATAATCGAACCCATGGGAATGAAACCTTTCCGCTACGCTTGGAGCGTCGATACAGCGACATCATTGATGCCGGCATCTTTGACCTGTTGCAGCACTTCGATCAGGGTCTTGGAGTTCGACCCCCGGTCCGCCTGAACAACAGCGTTTCCTCGCGGCGTCTCTTGTCTCAATTGCTGCACGCGGTACCGCACCTCGTTTAGCTCGACACGCTCTTTATCAATCCAAATCTCATTATTGGCCGTAATCGCGATGAGCACGGCAGGATTTTGCTCTTCTTGCGTGACGATCTCTGGGCGGTCCACCTCGACGCCCGGCTCCTTGATGAAGGTGGACGTCACGATAAAGAAGATCAGCATAATGAAGACGATATCGAGGAGTGGCGTGACGTTGACGTCATCGTCCCCCTGATCACCCGAAGATCCCCGAAGCGGTCGTCTAGCCATAATCAGTATCTCTTCCAAACGGGCCGCGAAACGACGCGGCGATGAGAACTCTAGCGGGCCCGCCGGCGATCACCGCCGAACCCAAACCTTCGAACGAGACGATTACCCCGTCTGCAACGCCAGCGTGATTCGATCGTAGCGAACGCTGCCGGCAGCCTGCCGCGCCTCGTCGAGAACAATCATCGTCGTGCCGGTCTCAGATTCAGGCGCGGCGCTCACCACGACCACACCCTTGGTTTCTTTGGCCAAGAACTCTTCGACGATCGATCCGACCGACCGAGGGTCCACGAGGCGGACATCATCCACCAGCACAAACCCATCCTGCTGTACCGTGAGCAACAAGCTTGGCGGCGGGTTGTTCGCTTCCTCTTCAGATTGCTGCGGCAGGTTTGGCGCAACCCCATCCTCGTAGACGAACGTTGCCGTCACGATGAAGAAGATCAGCATGATGAACACGATGTCGAGTAGCGGCGTGACGTTGACGTCACCTGGCTCTTCACCTTGACGATGTCTTCTGCTCATGCGTTACGCTCCGATCGTCAGTTCGTCGGACACTGTGGACACAGACCGTGTTGCCTGACGTTCAATGATGTTCAGCATCAAGATACCCGACAGCGACGCCACAAGACCCGCCATGGTGGGGATGGTCGCCTTGGTGATCCCGCCCGCCATCAGGCGTGCGTTGGATGAACCGGTCGCAGCCATCACGTCGAACACTTCAACCATGCCCGTCACCGTGCCCAACAGGCCGAGAAGCGGCAGGATTGCAATCAACGCCTTGATGACGCCGATATTGGTGTTGGCGGACTCGCGGACCTCCGAGATTGATTTGTCCCGGATGGCGTGGGCGTACCAGGAGGTCGTTTCAGACCGATCCGCCCATTTGCCAATCGCCCGTTTGCGGACACCACCACTCGCCATGGCAAAGTAGAGGATCCGCTCCATCACCAGCATCCACATGAGGAACGTGACGACCATGATCACGAGAAGCACGTTTCCGCCGGCGATGAGGAACGCTTCGAGGTTATCCAAAGCGTTCACAGGGTTGAGTACTTCCAGCATAGCCGGACTCCCTTCTGGCTCGCCTTAGCCGCGCGCTTCCGCGTGCTCAGCGATCATGCCAGCTGCTTGCTCTTCCAAGGTTTGCGTGACGGACTTTGCAGAACCGCTGGCAAGGGCGTGGAGGAGAAGAAGCGGGATAGCGGCAACAAGGCCGAGCACCGTGGTGACAAGCGCCTGCGAAATACCGCCGGCCATGATCTGTGGGTCACCCGTACCGAACAGCGTGATCTGCTGGAAGGTGATGATCATCCCGGTCACCGTACCGAGCAGGCCGAGGAGCGGCGCGACAGCGGCGAACACTTTCACCAGGTTGAGACCGCTTTCGAGTTTCGGGATCTCGCGGAGCACAGCGTCATCCAACTTGAGGGACAGCGTCTCAACATCCGCATTGGTGTTGCTCTCGTAAGCCATCATGACACGGCCCAGCGGGTTGCCACGCGACGCAGATTTCTTGCGAACTTGGCCTTTCACTGCGGCGTTGGTCATGAACAGGGTCACGAGTTTGTAAAGACCCATCAGCGTCCCCACAGCGAACACGCCCAGGATCACTTTACCAACGACGCCACCTTGGTCGATGCGCTCACCCAAAGTCGGGCTGAGAACAACGAGTTCGATAAGCTGACCCGTGGTCGGATCGATCGTGCCAGTGGTGTAGCCGTTACCGGAGAAGTTTTGGACCTGGCGTGAGTTGGACACCGCGTTGCCCACTTCAGGCTGCTTTTGCAGCGCCGTCAGGCGTGGCTGTGTGCTGCCGCCCGATTGCAACGTGTCGTCTGGGGTTTGCATCGTGTAGTAGATGCCGTCACCAAAAGCGACGAACGGCCCGATGCGCGTGACCGTGGCGCTGGTGCGCTCACCATCAGCCGTCGTCACCGAAGCGTTGAATTTCGTCGTTTTGGACTGCGCCACCATCTCTTCGAGGTGGGTCAGATAGATATTTTCGAGCTCTTCCAGTGAAGGCAGCGTCGTGCTCTGCGCGGTTTCGCGAAGGGCAGACGTGCGGCCTGGATACTGGCCTGAAATGATCGAATTCTCGAGCTGGAGCGCCAATTCGTCTGCGGCAGAGCGCGCAGCACCGAACAGTTCGCCGAACTCACCCTGGCGTTCTTCCAGGGTGTTGGTCAGCTCTTGGATCCGGTCATCGTTCTCGCGGAAACGCTCATCAAGCGCGTCGGAACGTGCTTCTTCGGCGTTCACCTCAGCGAGCACCTCATTCAGGCGTGCCTGCTGACGGTTCCGCTCCTGAACGAAGCGGGCCTCGCGCTCGCGGTTTTCCTGTGCCGCTTGCTGACGCTCTTGGCGCGCAGCGCGCAGAACGTCGTCGAGAGAAATTTGCGTGTCTTGTGCGACGGCCGTACCAGCCAGCGCCGCCGCTGCGGCAGCCCCTGCTAGAACACCTGTCTTGAGCGAAGTGAAGATCTTCATTGTCTAAACCCTTTTCAATCCGATGCTTACTGAGCCGCCGTCGCGTCGAGCGGGGCTTCGACAGGGATTTGGAGCAGATCCGGTGGCGTTTGTTCGTTGGCCATCCGAATGCCGCGACGCACTTCTGCGAGGAAGCGCTTATCGAGATCGACGAAATCGCCGACTTCGCTGTCATAAATACGAAGAACCGAGTCGTCGGCCGTTTTGTAGATCAACGCCACGCGACCAATCCGGAGGAACTCAACGGTGAGTTCTTCGCCTTCGATTTCCACCACACCGGTGTAGCTATCCATGGTGCGGCCATATTCGTTTTCAATCTGGAACGCCTCGATGATCAGCGCGTAGCGCGATGCCGCCGTTTGCGTTGAGTCCGCCATGACTGAGTTCAAGCGTGAAATACGCTGCTCACGCTCTGTCTTATAGAACGGCATGTCGGCCGCGACGAACGCTTCAAGCTGCGCGACCATCTCTTCGAGAAGCGGCAGCACAGCGCGCTGAAGGCCGGAAATGTTTTCGACGTCCTGCTCGAGACCTTGGATCGTCAGGAGCTGGTTTTCGATCTCGCGAGCGCGACTTGCGTTGAAACGACGCAAAACGTCACGTTGCTTCAGGTTCGCACGGTATTCACCGAGCAATTCCGTTGCCTGATCGTCGAGCCTCTCGACGGTCTGCTGCGAACGCGCACCCTCATCAACTGCGCGACGGCTTTCGTCGAGTGCAGCGCGGAATTGCGCCGATGCCGGGGTTACGCCCGCCACTGCGATCAGGGCCACCGACCCCAGAAAAGCAACTTTTCTCATCATGTGCTCACCTACCGGATGCTTCCGTTCATTCACGACCCCGAGGGCCCGTTTGATGTGCGGCGTTTCCACCACGTCGGGAAAGAGCGTCGCCCTCCCCCTTAATCTAAATCTCCACGAGATCACCCCGATTGAGCGCCTCGAGTAACGTTAACCCAGACCACGCCTAAATACGATTGGCCCTGTATCTGCCGATGATTGTTTAAATCTTTCCAAACCGCAATGTCATACAGCCCCATACCGAGCGATCATCACCATTTGGCAATTTACACTCAGCACAAAGCCCGACGTGATACTGTCACACGCGGTTGGTGCCTCGTCAACCATTCTCATTAACTTCCCCTACCAACTCCCTATGACAAACAACAAAGGTGAGCAAGGCATCGCGTGGCTTGTTGGCCCCGCATGATTCGGCCCACAGAATTGTTCGAAGGAATTTCTGGTTCGAAATGATTTTGCCCTCAATCCGTGGATCACACACGTTGGAAGGAGAATGCGCGAATGCGCGCTTCTGTTCCACTTGACGTGTGCGCATGACTGAGCGCGCGAGACGCGATCACTCCATCAGATGCGATGATGGCGGGAAGCTGTGTGGCGCGCGAAGCGAATGAATCCTGGAGGGGAAGGATTGGCTGGGGTGGCAGGATTCGAACCTACGAATGCCGGTACCAAAAACCGGTGCCTTACCACTTGGCGACACCCCAAGCGCTGATGCG
>CAYFHK010000040.1:0-20909 GCA_964342585.1 uncultured Caulobacterales bacterium
AGAGAAGATGGGCATTCACGGCAACGCCACTTGCGTCATGAACTATGATGGCGCGACCGGCTATCTCGTTGGTGAAGAGCACAAAGGCATGCGCGCGATGTTCATTATGATGAACGAAGCGCGGCTTGGCGTGGGCTTGCAGGGCATGGCGGCGGCTTCGGTGGCGAACCAAAATGCTGTGGCGTTCGCGAAAGATCGTCTCCAGTCGCGTTCGCTGACCGGTGCAAAAGCCCCCGATCAGCCGGCCGACCCCATCATCGTACACCCCGATGTTCGGCGTATGCTGCTCGACACCAAAGCGTTTGTCGAAGGGTCGCGGGCGCTCTGCCTTTGGGCGGCGCTGCAAGAAGACTTGGTCCACAAGTCAGAGGACGAAGCCACGCGCAAAAAGGCCGATGGCTACATGGCGCTCCTCACGCCGATCATCAAAGCCTTCATGACCGATCGCGGTTTCAAAGGCACCTGCGACGCGCTGCAGGTCTTTGGTGGCTCCGGCTATGTTGAAGAGTGGGGCATGTCACAATTCGTCCGTGATACGAAGATTGCCATGATCTATGAAGGGACGAACGGCATTCAGGCACTCGACCTCGTCGGCCGTAAGCTGATGGCAGATGGCGGCGCGCACTGGCAGGCCTTCTTCGCTGAGATTGATGAGTGGTGTGCGGACAATAAAGGCAAGGACGACGCCCTCGACGGCTATATCGACATCGTCCTGAAATCCAAAGGCACGCTCGGCGAAGCGATCCAGTGGTTCATGCAAAACGCCATGCAAAACCCGAATAACGCGGGCGCATCGAGCCACGACTTCCTGATGATGTTCGGCTACACCACCATCGGCTTCATGTGGCTGCACATGGTGGCCTCAGCGCTCGAGAAGAAGGGCGATTCCGACCCGTTCTACGAGAACAAGCTCAAGACGGCGCGTTACTACTTCGACCGCGTGATGCCAGAGTTCCACGCCCACTGGGCCAAGGTGCAAACCGGTGCCGAGCCGGTGATGGCGCTCGAAGCCGAAGCGTTCTAAGCGCTATACCGATTATCGGTCTAAAGACGACCCCGGCGCATCTGCGCCGGGGTTTTTTGATGATCGGGGCCTAGCTCCCTCGCAGGAGAGACTTCCGCATCCGGCTGGCGCTAGCCCATCGTGAAGGCGTTGAGTTTATTGCCATCGGGGTCGCGGAAATATCCGGCATAAAAGCCATCATCACCGCGGGGACCAGGCTTGCCCTCATCCGTGCCGCCATTGGCAAGGGCGGTGTCGTAGATCTTTTGGACGTGGGCGCGGTCTTTCGCTTGTAGTGCCACCATGGTGCCATTGCCCACCGAGGCTGGCTTTCCATCATAGGGCTTGGTCGCGGCAATGCCCGCCGCACCATCCATTTTGCCCCAGGCGATAAACGAGTCGAATTCCATCATGCGGCCGACCCCCATTTCCGCGGCGATCGCATCGTAGAATTTTGCCGCCCGTTCGAGATCGTTGGTGCCGACAGTTACGTAGCCAATCATCGGTATGTCCTCTTCAACAATGCGAGAACATTACGCGAACAAGATCAGCGCTGCAACACGATTTGACAGCGTCTTCTGCACAAAAAACCCGGCACGAAAAGGTGCCGGGTTCAGTCGTTTTGATTGTCGATCAGGCCTTAGCCCGTCGGCGTCAGCTGGATTTCCACGCGCCGGTTTTGGGCGCGGCCGGTCTCGGACGCGTTCTCTGCGATGGGTTGCGTCTCCCCATAGCCCAGCGCCCGAATGCGCGGCACGGCCACGCCTTGGGCGGCGAGATAGTTGCCGACCGACTCAGCCCGTTGGATCGACAGGTCGAGGTTGTAATCGTCAGAGCCTTGACTGTCCGTGTGGCCCTCAACGCGCACATTGGTGCGGTTATACTTCGCCAGGACCTTCGAGACCGAATTCAAGGTGGAGTAGAACTCCGGCCGCACAGCGGCTTGGTTGGTCGCGAAGGTAATATTGCCGGGCATGATGAGGCGGATGTTCTCGCCATTGCGCTGCACGCGCACGCCGGTCGCTTCCAGCTCAGCGCGGAGTTCCGCTTCCTGGCGATCCATATAGGCGCCGATACCGCCGCCAAGGGCAGCGCCCGCTGCGGCGCCTGCGATCGCGGCCTCATCATCGCCGGCAATCGCGCCCGCCGCGCCACCGAGAATGCCGCCAAGGATCGCCCCGCGCGATGTGTTCGAGGCCTTGCGTTCCCCAGTGTATGGATCTGTCGTACACGCGCTGATCGCCAGCGCGGCGACCATCATGGTGACACCTGAAAGACGAAGCTGTTTCATCGTGACCTCTCTGTTTATCTTCCCCAAGCTTTCACGGTGCCTCTCCCACGGCCAACCTTGAGGGTGCTGCCGCAGCCTTTACCACCTTTCGCCGAAAAACCACCCCCTCTTGCACCCAGCGCGGCCGGGCCTTAGCGGAGCCCTCTGATGACCGAAAACCAATCTTCTGATGCCCCCTCGGGCGACCGTATCGCCAAAGTTCTCGCTCGCGCAGGCGTGGCCTCGCGCCGTGACGCGGAGGCGCTCGTCCTGGCTGGCCGGATCAGCGTCAATGGCAAGGTGCTGACAACGCCGGCTGTCAAAGTGCAGCCGGGCGACGACATCCGCTTTGATGGCGAACGCATCCGCCGCGCTGAGCCCATCCGCCTCTGGCGTTATCATAAGCCCGAAGGCCTGGTGACGACGCATAAGGATCCCCAAGGCCGCCCAACGGTGTTTGATGCGTTGCCGCCAGAGCTGCCGCGCGTGATCTCCGTCGGGCGGCTCGATTTGAATACTGAGGGGCTTTTGCTGCTCACCACCGATGGTGGTCTGGCGCGCACGCTGGAACTGCCGAGCCAAGGCTGGCGGCGGCGCTATCGGGTGCGGGCCTATGGCCGGGTGACGCAAGCCGCGCTCGACGTGCTGAAAGACGGCGTGACGATTGAAGGGGTCAGCTATGGGCCGATCGAGGCGACTTTCGATCAGCAGCAGGGCGGCAATTGCTGGCTGACCATCGCCATCACCGAGGGCAAGAATCGCGAGATCCGCAATGTGTGCCGTCATTTGGGGCTCACAGTGAACCGACTGATCCGGCTCAGCTATGGCCCATTCCAGCTCGGCAAATTGGCCCGCGGTGCCGTTGAGGAGATCCCGCAGAAGCAGCTGATCGAACAGCTGGGGCGCAAGCGCGCGACGGAGCTGGGCCTGGGATGAGCCACTTCGACGCCTATCTGGCGGTAGATTGGTCAGCGGCGAACAGCCCGAAGACCGGCAAGGACTCGATTTGGCTCGCGCTCCGCGATGCTGACCGTCACGACACGGTGTTATGCAACCCGCCGACGCGGGCCGCGGCGATGGAGCAGATCTATGAAATGGTTTGCCCCCTGATGTCAGCCGGCAAACGGGTGTTGGCAGGGTTCGATTTTGCGTTTGGCCTGCCTGCAGGGGCGACGGGGGTGCTTGCGGGTCAAAGCTCTTGGCAGGCGGCGTGGGCGTTATTGGCTGAGATGGTCGAGGATGCCGCCGATAACCGATCGAACCGGTTTGAGGTTGCCCAGGCGCTCAATGCCCGCGTGCCCGGGGAGGGACCTTTTTGGGGCGTGCCCTGGCAGCATGCGGAAAAATATCCCGGGCTTTCCGCGACGAAGCCATCCCGTCCCGCGCTATCAACAGCGCGCATTGCAGAGCGGTGGATCCCGCGCGCGAAATCCATCTGGCAACTGACATATAACGGGGCGGTGGGCAGCCAATCCTTGCTCGGCATGGCGCGCCTCCAATCCTTGCGCGCAGATTTGGGGGGTGAAAGGGTGGCCATCTGGCCGTTTGAGACCTCCTTCGTCGACACGCTTCCGAAGGAGGGCACGCTGACGATCGCGGAGATCTATCCCTCAATGCTCTCTGTCGTGCCCGAGGGCGCCGATTGTCTCGATGCGGCGCAGGTGCAGGCGGTGGTGCAGCGCTTGGCCGCGCTCGATGTGGAAGATCGGCTTTTGGATTGCCTTGCCGCACCTGACGGCCTCACGGGCGACGATTATCGCGCGGTGGTGCAAGAGGAGGGCTGGATCTTAGGGCTCGGTCATGAGGGGTGGGCCGTATGAGGATCGTTGGCGGTACATTCAAAGGCCACCCTATCGCCGCGCCGAATGGGATGTCGACCCGTCCGACAACGGATCGCACGCGGGAGAGCCTGTTCAATATCTTGCAGCATCAGCCGGAAGCGCCGCTTGAAGACGCACGGGTCATCGACCTCTTCGCGGGCTCTGGCGCGTTGGGCTTTGAAGCCATCTCGCGCGGGGCGGCGTTCTGCCTCTTCATCGAAACCGATGCAGCCGCGCGTGGGGCGATCCGGCAGAACCAAGAGGCGCTGTCGCTCACGGGGCAAACGCGCATCCACCGGCGTTCTGCCACCCAGCTTGGGCCAAAGCCTGCCGGGCTCGGCGCGCCTTTCACGCTGGCTTTTCTTGATCCACCCTATGGCAAGGGGCTCGTCGATCCAGCGATCTCTGCACTGATTGATGGCGGCTGGTTGGCCCCCGAAGCGCTTGTGGTGATTGAGCAGGGCAAGGATGACGTAGCGCCTTCATCGCCCCAGCTCACGTCTATTGATCAGCGTGCGTTCGGTGACACGCTGATCAGCTTTCATCGGTTTTCATAAATGCTGGGCAACGGGGCTCATGGTGCGGGCGCATGCCGCTGTGCGCCTTTGTAAAAGCGGATGATGTCATTCGGGCCCAGCTCTTCATTGGTCTTCTGCCCAAGGAAGTAAACGCCCGTGGCGCCATCTGATGCGTGATCGTTTGGCATCAAGCTATCGAAATACTGCGTCCAGAAAAACGCAAGCTTGGCCACTTTCCCCGCTGCGCGTGAACGGAACAGCGCACGGAAGAAATAGTCGAGGCTCCACATCAATTGCGTTCCTGGGCCACCCAGAACACCTGAGCGCTCACAGGTGAAGCGTCGGAACAAATAGCGATGGCCGATTTCCGTGTACCGCGTGAAATCATAGGCGCCCTCATGCACCTGTTGCATGAAGGGGGTCTCTGCATAGACGAGGCCATCGGGCTTTAAGACACGCCAAATCTCGGAGACAACTTGGTTCGGGTCGAGGACATGCTCGAGTACCGCTTGAATGATCACCGCATCAAACTGCCCGTCTTGGACGGGGATCGCGTGCGCATCGGCCACGAATTGCGTGAAGGGGGAGGCGTAGATATCGAATGCCACCACGCCAACGTCGTCGGCTTCATAAAGCGCTTCTGTTCCTTTACCGACAGTGCCGCCCCCAACGATCAGTACGCGTGCGGTTTTTCCTTTTGCCCGCATCGACCTCATCAGAATATCGATGTTCTCTTTGACAACCGGCGGTGTCGGCGAGACGAGGTCTTTGAGAAAAGCCTCTTGGCCGGAGTAATGGCGTCTTTTGACGGCAGAGGTGTCAGCGCCGTTCCGATGAATTTTCTTGGTGAGGACGGAATCCTCATAGTCGATGAGGACCGGCTGACGATCCCAGATTTGATATTTGGGCTCGCCGTCATTTTGGCCGGCGCAGCAGACATAGTCATTTGCGGAGAGGTCGAGGGGAAGGTGCGTTCGTGGACAACGCAACAAAGGCAATACCGACTCAATCGAACACAACATCAGCACACAATTCCTGAACAGGTTCTGTTGAGCACCTTGGCAGAACCGATCTCTCGTCAAAAACTCTCACGCAAACGATACGCTTTAACTCGTCGCGGCGAATGGGCCCGCCGATGTCCTTTTGAAAACCACCGAGAGGTTGTTCGCCGGCATCTCGCGCACCGCCTCCAGCGAGAGCCCGTTTCGCTCGGCAAGCGGCACGATTCCTATGTCCAGGTCGCGCACGCCCCAGGAAGGATCGCGCCCCTTCAAGCTGGCATCAAAGCGATGGTTGCTTTCCGCCGTCTCTCCCTGCCGCTTGAAGGGCCCGTAGAGGAACAACCCGCCGTCCTCTCCCAACAACGCGCGAGCGCCCGCGAAGAGACCCTCCGCCGCCGTGAAGGGCGCGATATGGATCATGTTGATCGAGACAAGGCCTGAAAGCGGGGCGAGGGCGGCAGGCACCTCGTGCCACCACGCTGGCGCCGTGACATCGATCATGAGGGGCGGCATGACCCGGCCCCCGCCCTCGGCCTCTGCCCAGGCGGCGATGCTGGCGCGTGAAGTGGGGTCAGGATCGGAGGGCTGCCATTCAAGGTCCGGCAGGGCCTTTGAGATCGTCACGCCGTGCTCACCGGTACCAGCGCCGATCTCCAATATCCTGCCTTGAGGCGGCATCAGCGCTGCAAACGCCTCGGCAATCGCCTGCTTATTGCGCGCTGCGGAGGGGGAAAATAAGCGCGCGCCTTCGGTTTCCCGCGCTTCTAGGGCGATTTCCTTCGCCTCGCGCGACGGCGTGTTGTCATTCATCTGCATTTTTTCCAAAGAATTTTCAAAAATTCGCCTCTCCAAATTCACCATGGCAGATCAGGGAATAGGCGACAAATGGGGGTTTGCGCCGCCTCGCCGATTCATCCTTTTCGTCTGTTTACGAAGGAAATATACGCGCTGGTGATGTTTGGCGCGCGAAAAGCCTCGCGTGGCGCAAAGGCGCGGCCACATCGGAGCGCAAGATGACAACAATCGGTAGCGTATCGCCCGCCCAACAGGCCCCGACGAGAACGAATGAAACCCGTCTAGAGGCTGAACGCGAGAGGCAAGCCGCGCAGCAGGCCCAAGCCGCTGACGCCGCCCGCGAAGAGGCCAGAGTTGAGACACCGCGCGCGCCCGCCCCAACGGCGGAGACGCGCGCCCCTGAGGGTCTTGAGGATCAACAGGCCGCGGCCGCCCCGCGCGGTGAGGCCCCGCCAGAGGCAGTGGAGACAGCTGACGCGCGCCCCGCGCCGCCGGCCGAGGGTCCGCTTGAGGCCCTCCCGCCCGCGATCGCCACCAATCTCGATGTCTCTGCCTTTTTCCAGTCCCAGGCGCCTGACGACGCCGCCGTGGATGCGGGGGCAGAGGATCCTTCTCTCGACCAATTCCTGACCGCCTTGTTCCAAGAGGGCACGGTCGACCCGATCCTGCCCGGTGCCGGGTATGAGCAAATCGCCGCTATTTACGGATTGAACGGCTAAAAAGGTCAGGGCCATGGTGGAGCCGGTCCTGTCGCGGGACCTCAATTTCGGCTTGATCGCCCGCGCTGAAACGGGCAGATACCGCGATCACCACCGGCGCGGGTATGGTGAAAAGGTATCACGCGAGCTTCCCAAGCTTAAGTTACGAGTTCGATTCTCGTTACCCGCTCCATTGGCTGCCAAGCCTTCCGAAAACTTTTCACACGGACGATCTCATTTGCGAGATTTCTTCGCCAAGGGCCTAGCGTCCGCTGATTTCATGTGAAAATAGGTTGCCCCACACATCGGGCGCGCACAACGTCCGGCCAGAAAGTTACGGAGGGCGTCATGGCGAATTTAACTGGGCTGCAATTGCGATCAGAAGCGAAATCAAGCGGCGAGCTTGAGATCTCACTGGTCGATGTCGAAATTCCTGAGCCGGGCCCGGAAGAGGTCGTGCTCCGCATGGAAGCGACGCCAATCAACCCGTCTGATCTTGGCCTGCTGGTGGGCGCGGCGGATATGAGCACGGCGCGCGTCGGCGGCACGAAAAGCCATCCGACCCTTACCGCCGATGTGCCCCAAGCCGGGGTGCGCGCGATGGCCCCGCGCCTCGATCAAGCCATGCCCGTGGGTAATGAAGGCGCCGGCGTGGTGATCCAAGCTGGCAGCTCTGAAGCCGCCCAGGCCCTGATGGGCAAGACCGTCGCGGCGCTCGGCGGGGAGATGTACTCCCAATATCGCAAGCTGCACGTGGCCCAGGTGATGGCGCTGCCCGATGACGTCACGCCGGCGGAAGGCGCGTCCTGCTATGTGAACCCGCTCACCTCGCTGGCCATGACCGAGGTCATGCGCATGGAGGGGCATAAGGCGCTCGTGCACACGGCGGCCGCCTCCAACCTTGGCCAGATGCTGAACAAGATCTGCCTCGCCGATGGCATTCCGCTGGTGAACATTGTGCGGAAGGCCGAGCAGGAAGCGATCCTGCGCGACATTGGCGCAAAACACGTGATCAACTCCACGTCTGAGTCTTTCATGCCCGACTTGATCGACGTGTTGACAGAAACTGAGGCGACTCTGGGCTTCGACGCGATTGGTGGTGGGCCGCTGGCCGGGCAAATCCTCGTCGCGATGGAAGCGGCAGCCGTCCGCAATATGAAGGAATATAGCCGCTACGGGTCAGACCAGCACAAGCAGGTCTATATCTATGGCCGGCTTGATCTTTCCGCGACGACGCTGCCGCCAGGTGTTGGCATGGCGTGGGGTGTTGGCGGCTTCCTGCTGACGCCATTCCTGCAAAAAATCGGCGGCGAAGGGCGTGCCCGTTTGCGCTCTCGGGTGCTGGCTGAGCTCAAGACGACCTTCGCCAGCCACTATACGGCGGAAATTTCCTTGCACGAAGCATTGCAGCCTGAGATCGTTGCGGCGTACAACGCCAAATCAACGGGTGCGAAGTATCTCATCAATCCCAATAAGGGCATGTGAGCCGGATAGTGATGGAAACGGTCGACGTTTTCTGGTCCTTTCGCAGCCCCTATTCACGGTTGGTGGCGCCTGACCTAATCAAGCTGCGTGAGGACTATCCGGTAGCACTGCGGTTGCGCGTGGTTCTGCCGCTCGCCATCCGCAGCCCAGAGGGGTTGTTCAACCCAAATAACCGAAAGCCAACGCGGTATATTGTTCGTGACAGCATGCGGCGGGGCGAAATGCTGGGGCGCCCTGTGGTTTATCCGTGTCGCCCTGATCCCGTCGTTCAGGACATCAGCACAATGAAAGTCGCGGAGGAACAGCCTTACATTTATCGGCTCTCCAAACTCGGCGTGGAAGCTGAACGGCGCGGCAAGGGAATTGACCTGGCAGCGTCTGTCTCAGCGCTCATCTTCAGCGGCGTGGACGGATGGGATCAAGGAGATCATCTTCGCAATGCTATTCAGGAGGCGGGTCTTAACTTAGATCAGCTTGAAGAGGCGATTGCGGACGGTGACCACCTCAAAGAAATCGAAGAGAACCAGGCTGCGCTGGACGCCTCGGGGCATTGGGGCGTGCCGACCATGGTTTTCCGCGATGAGCCGTTTTTTGGGCAGGATCGCATCGATACGCTGCGCTGGCGGCTCGACCAGACCAACCTTTCAAAGGCTTAACACACGATTTGAAGAGATTGCCGCTGGCGCCTCTATGCCGTGTGAACACTGCAAGACGCGCGATCAGCTGGTGTGTAGATCCGCGTGAGCCGCGCCTATTTTTGCAATCTGCTACGCAAAAAGGGCGTCACCCCGATTTTCGCCACGTTTGTTTTGTGAGAGGGGTGCTCATGCAACCGATTGCCCTTCGCGAAGCTTTGCGTCTTGAGACGCGGGAAGACCATGAACGAACTGAAGCAGCGTTCGACGCCGCGGATATTCGGTCTGCCGCAGGGTTGAGCTTCGTCCTCCAGGCCCATCGGCTCGCGCTCACTGCAATTCGCAAGGCCGACCCTGCAGGCGATGAGCTCTATCGCCCGAGTATTGGGGCGATCGAGGCCGATCTCTCAACGCTTTCCGCGAAACCATTCCCGCTTCAGTCCATTGCAATGTCGACTGTGGCTTTGCAGCCCTTGGGCGTTCGTTACGTGGTGAGCGGATCACACCTTGGGGCGCGTGTGATGGCGAAACAGATCGCGTCTTCTAGCGATGCGCGCGTTGTCGCCGCCAATCGCTATTTTGGTGCTGGACTTGGGGCAGATAAGTTCCAAGTCATCCTACAAGAATTGAATGCCTTGCCATCCGATGCCAAACTCCGAGATGCGCTCATTAGAAGCGCGAAGTCGGCGTTTGAAGCTTATCGGTTAGCGGCTGACCTTTTGAAAGACTGGAAACCGTTTGAAACTGACGCCTCCTTCGCAACCGCCGCAGCTCGGCAGCCTTGATTCATGTGACCGCGAACAGATCCAGTTCGCCGGTCATGTCCAATCCTACGGATGTCTGATCGCCGTTGATCCTTCGTGGATGGTCACGCATGCCTCTGAAAATTGCGGGCAGATCTTTGGCGTCGAATTCAATGCGCTCTTGGGCCAGTCGCTGACAGATTTCCTGTGTCCGCAGGCGATCCATGACCTTCGCGGTCGGCTGCAGCATTTAACGCTGCCCGACAGCGTTGGGCGCCTGTTCGGGATCAAATTGCGCGCCGATAGCGAGCGCCTGTTCGATGTGGGTCTGTTCGAGAGCGGTGAGCAGATCGTCATCGACCTCGAACACCATGCGCTAACGGATTTTGCCGGCGCTGCCGATATCGTACGGCCGATGATTGCACGAACACGCGGTGCGCGGAGCGTTACTGAGATGTGTCGGACCGCAGCGCTGCAGGTTCGCCTCTTTACCGGTTTCGACCGGGTGATGATTTATCGCTTCCACCCAGATCATTCCGGTGAGGTGATTGCGGAGGCGGCGCGACCGGGGATGGAGACCTATTTGGGGCTGCGTTATCCCGCCAGCGACATTCCCAAACAGGCCCGCGATCTTTACCGCCGGAATATGCTTCGGCTGATTGCCGATGTCGATGACAAGGTCGTCCCGATACGGACAAAGGAGAGAGAAGCCGATCAACCGCTCGACCTCTCATTGTCCGGCCTCCGCGCCGTCTCGCCCATTCATTTGGAATATCTGCGGAATATGGGCGTTCATGCGTCGATGTCGATTTCGATCATGCGCCGGGGAGAGCTTTGGGGGCTGATCGCCTGCCACCACGAAACGCCCCGTCCGCTCACCTATGAGCAGCGGTCGACCGCTGAACTCTACGGCGAGATCTTCGCCTTTGTGCTCGAGCAACTCGAGAATGATTTGGCGCAGAACGAGCTCAACCGGGCACAGATGATCCATGATTTGATCATGAGTGAGGTCGCGGCCGGTCGGGGTCTAAAGGAAAATTTTGAGACCATCTCGAACGCGATTGGCTCGGTCATTCCTTGTGATGGCGTGGCCGCGGTTGTCGAGGACGAGGTGCATCTGACAGGTACAACGCCGCCCTTGGAGCATGTTCGTGGTATCAGGGATGAACTGGGCGAGAGTCGAAATGCGCGCGTCTTCAGCACAGATCATCTGAAAACGACCTATCCGCCAGCGGACGAGTTTTCGGACGTTGCGGCGGGTGTTCTGGCCATCCCCGTTTCCAGTTTATCGCGCGACTTCGTCTTCCTGTTTCGGAAAGAGGCCCAGCGGACGATCACGTGGGCTGGGAATCCAGAAAAGGCGATCACCCGCAGGGACGAGGGAAGGATTTCGCCGCGCAAGAGCTTTGAGGCGTGGAAAACGTCGCTCAGGCAGCATTCTCTGCCGTGGAATGATCGCGAAGTGCGCGTCGCTGAAATGATGCGCACAACGCTGGTCGAGGTGGTCTTCCGTCTCAATGACCGGGCGCGGGAGGAGAAAGCCCGCGCGACCGAGCACCAAGAGCTTCTCATTGCGGAGCTCAATCACCGTGTTCGGAACATCTTGAATTTGATCAGGGGGCTGGTCTCCCAGTCACAAGGCGGCTCAACGACAGCAGCCGAACTCACCTCGGTGCTGGGCGGGCGCATCCAAGCCCTGGCGCGTGCGCATGATCAGATCATGGCGCAGGATGGTACCGCGGCCTCGTTGCGCGAGATGATTGCCACAGAATGTGAAGCCTATTTTTCCAACAAGGCCGACCGCGTGAATGTAACGGGTCCTGACTGTTATCTCACGCCTGAAGCGTTTTCCACGCTCTCGCTGGTCATCCATGAGCTGGTGACGAATTCCGCCAAATATGGTGCGCTCTCGGATCAACATGGCCGGGTGGATATCTCACTGGCCGAGGAGGCCGATGTGGGCTTGCGGCTCGATTGGGCAGAAGCCGATGGGCCGCCGGTGAAAGCCCCGACGCGGCGCGGTTTTGGCTCCACCATCATTGAGCGTTCCATTCCCCACAATCTTGGGGGCGAAGCACATATCCAGTACCCGGAGACGGGGGCGGTGGCGCAATTGATGGTGCCGGTAGCTCATGTCGAACGTTTCACAGAGCTTACAGCGGCGATCGAAAAGCCGCTTACGGAGAACGATCAGGCGGCGGTGCCGCCACTGGGGGACGTGTTGATCGTGGAAGACAACATGATCATCGCACTCGACGGACAAAACATCTTCACAGATTTGGGCGCGGCGTCCGTTGAGGTCACGCCCGACGTAGCAACGGCGCTGGCCGAGATTGATCGCGGCGACATCTCATTCGCCTTCCTCGATGTGAACCTGGGGCATGAGACAAGTTTGCCCATCGCGGAGGCATTGGCGGAAAAGAAGATCCCGTTCATTTTTGCCACAGGCTATGGCGAGACCAGCGAGGCTACGGCGGCGTTTCCGCGTGTCCCCGTTGTGCAGAAGCCCTATGATAAGGCCGCTGTCGTTACTGCAGTTAATAAAGTCTTAGGGCAGAAAAACGCATAGTTTTCCGCTCACACGAGAATATTGCTGCGACAAACGCGGCATTTCTGTCCCCTAAAACCAATCGCCGAGAAAATTTTTACCAATATACGCGATATTTCCGTCGCGAAGTGATTTGGTGAATGGGCGAAGTGCGTCTTGACGGTTGATCGTCAGCAAAATGCCCCGTCGTGAAATCTCTCGCAAAAACAGTGAGAAGCGCGGCCGGCCGATAGGTTGGCCGAATTGTCAAAATTGTTTGCGTTTGCCTGCCTTGAGAGGGGCAGGAAATGGCCGACGGGGAAAACGATGAAGCAGTTGCAGTCACTCACACTGGCGGTCAAAATTCCGGCGATCATTTTGTCGCTATGTTTGATCGCGGGAAGTGTCACGGGGATCTTCGCCTATCAGCGGGCCGGGGCAAGCCTGGAAGCCGAGGCGGCTGAAAAGCTGACCGCGGTGCTGCAATCGCGTAGCCGCGAAGTGCAAGAGTGGTATGCCGGGATCGAGAGTGACCTGCGCACGCAAGCCCAAAACCCGTCTATTCTGGCGGCCTTGAGTGATTTTGAGAGCGCCTGGGCTGAATTGCCCGGCGACCGTGCGCAATATCTGCAAGATCGGTATATTGACCAAAACCCGCATCCAACCGGCGAGAAAGAGAATCTCGACCGGGCGCCGGATGGGTCGACCTATTCAGCCGTCCACGCACGCATCCACCCCTATATGCGCAAACTTCTTCGCGAACGCGGCTATTACGACATCTTCCTTTTCGATGCTGCCGGTGATCTTCTCTACACAGTTTATAAAGAGCGCGATTACGCAACAAATTTCATCAATGGCCCCTGGGCGGAAAGCGGATTGGGCGAGGTGTTTCGCGGCGCCCGCAACGCCAGCGGTGACAGCATCACCTTCATCGATTTCGCACCTTATGGTCCGAGTGCCGATGCGCCAGCAAGCTTCATCAGCCAGCCCCTTCGGGATGAGAACGGCACATTCGTGGGCGTCCTGGCCTATCAGATGCCTGTCGGGCGCTTGAATGCGATGATGGGGTCCACCGAGGGCTTGGGCGAAACCGGGCAGGCTTTCATCGCCGGCGAGGATGCGTTGCTCCGCAGCGCCGCGCGTTTTGCAGGCGAGGATGCGATCCTCAGCCAGCGCATTTCCGGTGCCGATGATCTGGACGCCTCAGACGGCGAACTCGATTTGTCGCGTGTTGAACGTTGGGATGGCACTGAAGTCATCCGTGCCGCCACCAAAGTAGATGTGGGCGGCACCAATTGGATCGTCGTTGCCGAACAAGCAACGTCAGAGCTGTTCGCGCCAGTCGCAAAGCTGAGAAACTCCCTGATGATGCAAATGTTGATCATCACGGCGCTCACGGGCGCGATCGGTATCTTCTATGCACGGATGATTTCGCGGCCGCTGCGCTTTATTGCCGATGCGATGAAGCGTGTAGCAGGGGGAGACTACGACCAGACCATCCGTCCGTGGAAGCGGAATGATGAAATCGGCCGTATCGGCGGATCGTTTCTTTCATTTCGCGATGACCTCAAAACCGTTGCAGACGCGCGGAATGAGCTCGACGCAAAGGCCGAAGAAGCGATGCGTCAGGCGGCGATCACGGACGCCGTCGAACAAGCCACGGCGTGTATCGAGTTCGATGCGCAAGGCAATGTGATCGATGCGAATGAAAACTTCCTCCGTACGATGGGGTATCAGCGCGACGATATCGTTGGTCAGCACCATCGCACATTTGTCTTCCCCGAGGATGCAAGCACGTCTGACTACACACAGTTCTGGGACCGTTTGCGTAAGGGCGAGCCCTTCATGAGCCGTTTCCGCCGCCGGACGGCGACAGGGAACGAGATCTTCCTTCAGGCGCAGTATTGTCCGCTCTGGGATGATGACGGGCAAGTCAAAGGTGTCTTCAAAAGTGCCGTAGATGTCACTGCTGAAGAGTTGGCGCGCCGCACGGCTGAGGCCGACGTGAAGAAGCGTCGGGAAGAGGGCGAAGCCAAGCAAGCTGCGCAGGTGAAGGTCAGTGAAGCATTGGCTGGCGCCCTTGCGAAAGTGGCTGAAGGTGACCTGACGTCAACGATCAGTGATCCCTTCCCGGAAGAATACGAGAAGCTACGCCGTGACTTTAACACGACGGTCTCTCGCCTCAATGATACCGTGTGCTCACTTTTGGAGGTCACCTCAACCATCAAAGACGGATCGGGCGATATCAGCTCCGCAGCAGACGATCTTTCGAAGCGCACTGAACACCAAGCGGCGACCCTTGAGCAAACCGCAGCGGCGCTCACGGAAGTGACCTCCACGGTAAACACCACAGCAGAGGGTGCACAACAGGCGAACGAGGCCGTCTCGAAAACGCGTGAAAGTGCGGAGCAAAGTGGCGAGGTCGTTCGAAACGCTGTTGCGGCCATGGGCGAAATTGAGCAGTCCTCGAACCAAATCTCTCAAATCATCGGGGTGATCGACGAGATTGCGTTCCAGACGAACCTGTTGGCCCTGAACGCTGGCGTCGAAGCGGCGCGGGCGGGCGATGCCGGCAAAGGCTTTGCCGTTGTCGCGTCTGAAGTGCGTGCGCTGGCGCAACGGTCGTCCGAAGCCGCGAAAGAAATCAAAACCTTGATTTCAGCGAGCCAAAGCCAGGTCCAGTCCGGCGTTGGTCTCGTCGGTAAAACGGGTGAAGTGCTCGAGGGGATCGTCCAGCGCGTGGTCGAAATCAGCGGGTTGGTCTCAAAGATCAGTTCGTCGACCACGGAGCAAGCCACAGCGCTGCGCGAAGTGAACCTGGCGATGAACCAAATGGACCAGGTCACCCAGCAAAACGCGGCGATGGTGGAACAGACGACGGCTGCGAGCCACTCGCTGACAAGCCAGGCCCATGAGCTTTCGCGCCTGACCGGCCAGTTCAAAGTGAACTTACGGGCGCCGGTGAAGTCGGCACACGCGCCAGCGGCAACGTCAAAGCCTCGCGCGTCGGCCCCAGCGCCCAAAGCCAAGCCCGCGCCGAAAGCCGTGCCCAAGAAGCCATCATCAGCGCCCAAGCTGGAGGATGCTTCGAAAAAATCCGCACCCGCACCGGCTAAGAAGCCGGCGGTGCTCGAGCAACAGAACAAACTCTCCCAATCATTGTCGAAAGCACCGATCGCACCGAAGAAAGTCGCGGCTGCAGGAGGGGCAGCATCGGCACCGAACTTCGCCGACGATGATGATTGGCAGGAGTTCTAAGACCACGGTGAGACGTGACGTCGGCGGCCATTCTCTTGGCCATCGGATGACGGAAGATAAAAAGGCGTAGTCGCTAGATGACGAAGAAAACGCGTGTCCTGATTGTTGATGACTCCGCGACCATGCGCGGGTTGGTCAAATCCGTACTGGTGAAGGACCCGACGATTGAGGTGGTTGGCGGCGCGGCCGACCCTTACGAGGCACGTGAGGCGATCAAAGCTTTGTCGCCTGATGTGATCACGCTCGATGTTGAAATGCCGCGGATGAGCGGCATCGCCTTCCTTGAACGGATCATGCGGTTGCGGCCCATGCCGGTTATTATGGTCTCTTCTTTGACGGATGCAGGGGCGGCGACCGCCATCGAGGCGCTTGAGATGGGTGCGTTCGCCGCCATCGGGAAACCCAGTGATGGCAATATTGCCGATGCGTTTGCAAAACTGCCCGAGCTCGTCGCCGCGGCGGCATCTGCGCGTGTTGGGATGACGCCGAAGCGAAGCGCGCTAAAATCCTTACCCGCGAATTTTGACCCTGGCGATTCAGTCGTGGCCATTGGCTCTTCGACGGGTGGTGTTGAGGCGCTTCAGCTTCTCTTGTCGTCTTTCCCGGAACGGTGTCCGCCGACGGTCATTACACAGCATATGCCTGAGGCCTTTACCGCCACCTTTGCGCGCCGGCTCGACTCGCTCGTGGCGCCGCGGGTGAAGGAGGCGGAGCATGGCGAGCCGCTCAAACCCGGTTACGTCTATATCGCGCCAGGCGGCAAGCGTCATCTCGAAGTCAGCGGGAAACGCGCGCTAAGCGTATCGCTGGTCGATTCTGGCCCGGTGTCGGGACATCGTCCGTCAGTCGACGTCCTGTTCCGCTCGGTCGCGCGTTCCTGTGCGCCGCGGGCCGTGGGGGCAATCCTCACCGGCATGGGGCGCGATGGCGCTGATGGTCTGTTGGCAATGCGGCACAGTGGTAGTCAGACAATCGGTCAAGACTGCGACACTTGTGTGGTGTACGGTATGCCAAAGGCGGCATTTGAGAACGGCGCAGTCGAAGAGGTTCTGCCGATACAAGACATCGGGCACGCCATTCTATCGCGCTGTGGGCAACGCCCCACGCGCATGGCAGCGATGGGATAAGGCGAGAGAACAATGGCAGAAGCAGCCTCATCCGGCGGTCAGTTGATCTACCAAACCAAGCACATTGTGCAGGGTGAGTTTGGCGTGTCAGCAGATCCGACCATCGAATTCTCTACCGTGTTGGGATCGTGCGTCTCTGTCTGCCTTTACGACGATGTGGCGAAGGTTGGTGGGCTCAATCACTTTTTGCTTCCGGGTAAAGAGGAGAGTGGGCCGACCCGTCTTGTTGGCGGTGTTCACGCCATGGAGCTGTTGATCAACGCGCTATTAAAAGCCGGTGCGAAACGCGAGCGGTTCAAGGCAAAGTTATTCGGCGGTGCCCGGATGATGGAAGGCCTGTCCGATATTGGCCTGCAAAACGCGACCTTCGCGAAGGAATTTATCGCCCGGGAAAAAATCGAGTGTCTTGGCGAAAGCCTTGGGGGAACATTGGCGCGGCGCGTGAAATTCGTACCCACAACTGGCCGTGTGCTGCAAAAACTGCTCGGTCGTCCAGAAGACGTCCCCGTCGCCGCCGCGAAACCCGCGCCAGCGAAGGAGAGCGAGGGCGGCGATCTGGAGTTGCTGTAATCAGCACCCGGGCACGTTGTTTTTGCATAGCTTGAAACCCAGCCTTGGACGCAGTTCGCGATCTTGGGGCTGGCAAAGCGCCATCAGCATCTGGGTAAAGAAGACATTCCCGATCGTGCGTAAGGCGCCGATCTCATATCATTAGCGGTCGTTGCCGTCGCTTGTGTCTAAAGGAAGAGATCGTCGTCGTCGGCTTCATCCGCTACGACAGCCGTTTCCGGCGCAGGCTCTTGTTGCCCTGAGAGCCGGTCGGCCAAAGCACGCAGCCGCACAGCGCTCGCGGCCGCCTCCGGGTCCACATAGCCAGAGCTTTCGCTGTCGACAGAGAGAATCGTTGTGAAATCTGCCAGGGCTTGGAGCGACTGGCGGATGAAGTCCACGGATTGAATGCCGCGAATATACTCATCCGTCGTCGATCCATTACCACTGCTCAGTGTGGCGACAAGATCTTCGAGTTTTTCTGCTGTTAAATGCAGATCGCGCAATTCAAGCGATAGGCGTTCAAAGACGTGCTTCGCCGGGACGAGGTCTGGCCGCTCCTTTGCGATCGCGGGGCGTTGTGACATGGCGCAGGCCTCCTTCAACGGTACGGCTCCCTATTGCAGGGGGCCGACCACTTTCTCGAGGCATGTTTTCAATCGTGCCGGTTCGAATGGCTTCTTCATGAAGTTGTTCATGCCGAGCTTTTTGCCGCGTTCGATCACGGTTGGGTCTGCCGCGCCGGTGAGCAGGATGAACCCGATACGCGCGGTGCGCGGATTGCTGCGGATCTCTTTGAGGAGATCCAGTCCGTCCATCCCCGGCATGTTATAGTCTGAGACGACAACATGCACGGGCTGCTTCTGCAGCATTTCAAGGGCTTGTTTTCCGTCGACTGCGTAGGAAAGATTCTTCAAGCCAATCTGTTCGAAACAGTTGAACACGAGGCCGCGGCTCACCGACATGTCGTCGACGACCATAATACGCAATTGATCTTTCGATGGCATCTGACTGTACTCCGGTGAGGCGCTCGCCCCTTGAATTGTATTTAAGCGAAAATCGTTGCGTTAGCGTTGCTACATGACCTGATAAGCGGTGGTACCGACATTCCGAACACGTGTTGCAGCGTCTCCATGCACACGTTCTGAATGCCCAATGAACAAGAATCCGCCTTCGTGCAGCTGATTGACCAGTCGCGACCATACGCGCGCCTGGGTCGGGGCATCAAAATAGATCACCACGTTTCGGCAGAAGATCGCGTCGAAAGCGTTCTTCACGGGCCATTCGCCGTTCAGATTGAGCTTCTTGAAGGTAATCAGCTCACGCGGTTCTGCCGAAAGTTGAAACCGTTCGTGCTCAGCTGTTCGTGATAGATATTTCTTCAATAGACTAGGCGCGATCGGGGCCACAGCGTCGTCCGGGTAGATCCCGCTATAGGCCTTTGCCAAAGCTTCCGTATCGATATCTGTTGCCAGGATTTTGATATCGTAGCGTGCCGCATCTGGAAATTGTTCCAAGATGGTCAAGGCGATGGAGTAGGGCTCCTCACCGGTCGAACATGCCGCGGACCACAGGCGAACACGCCCGCCCGCCTTCGCCTTGGCGACCAATGGTGGCAGAACCGTCTCCTTGAGATACTCAAAGTGATGCGGCTCGCGGAAGAAGCGCGTCACATTTGTGGTCAGTGCAGTGAGCATCTGCCCACGTTCGGCAGCGCCGTCTGCGCTGGTGATCAAGTTGCAGTAGTCACGAAACGACTCAAGCTTCAGTGCGCGCAGCCGTTTGACAAGGCGCGAATATACGAGCGGGGCTTTCGACTCCGGTAAGAAGATTCCTGCGTCATCGTAGATGCTCTTCGCGATGCCGCGAAAATCCTCTTCCGTGAACTTGAATTCCCGGTCCGCAACCATTTCAGAGCTTGTGGCCGCTGAGATTGCAGAGGCGCTCGCCTGGCTCATGCCGCCTCCTGATGATCTGAAGGCAGCACGCGATCAAGATTGATCAAGCTGATCATCCGGCCATCCAGCGCGATGACGCCTTGAATAAACTCAGCTGCAGTCTCGGAGGCGACTTCAGGTGTCGGCTGAACAGCATCTTCCGTAATCGTGAGAATGTCAGATACGGCGTCCACAAGAAGGCCAGCAACATGCTTCCGGATTTGGCAGATGATAATCACATGTCGATCCGATGCCTGTGATCGCTCAAGGCCAAGCCGATCGGCTAGATCGATGATTGGGAGGACGGAGCCGCGCAGGTTGATCACGCCACGCACGTATTCGGGCGCGCGCGGAAGGGCGGTCGCGGGTGTCCATCCGCGGATTTCGCGGACAGACATGATGTTCACGCAGTATTCCTGCGTACCGATGCGGAACGCGACCAGTTCGCGCGCACTCGGATTGTCCTGATGCATTTCTTCAGACATGGTTTTTATCCTGCAGCAGCCATCGGAAGGTCAGTTGAAACGGTTGTCGGCACTTCGATTTTTTCCGCGACGCTATCGACATCGAGGATGAGGGCGATGCGGCCATCGCCAAGAATGGTGGCCGCCGCGATGCCGGGCACGGCACCATAGTTTTCTTCAAGGCTTTTGATCACGACCTGGCGCTGGTCCTGAATATCGTCGACGATCAGTGCCGCGCGTTTACCGCTATCGGTTTCGACCGAAAGAACGACTTGATCCTTTAGCTCCAGCGTTTCCTGGCGATATCCCAGGCGTTCACCGAGATCGATGATGGGTAAGAATTCGCCGCGAATTGCGATCACAGCAGCATCGCTGCCGATCTCGAAGACGTCTTTCTCAAGCGGCTTCAAGGTCTCGACAATCGCCGTGAGCGGGACAACCAAAGTTTGATCCGCAACACGGACGACCATACCATCGAGGACCGCAAGCGTAAGCGGTAGGCTGATCGAAAACACCGAGCCTTCGCCGGGTGTTGAGCTGATTGAAATTTTCCCGCCGAGCGCCTGGATCGACCGCTTCACCACGTCCATGCCCACACCGCGACCGGAGAGGTTCGACACCTCTTTCGCGGTAGAGAAACCCGGCATGAATAGCAGGTTGTCGATGTCGCTATTCGATAGCTGAGCATCTTCTGGGATCAGGCCTTTATCGATCGCAATTTGCATCACGCGTTGGCGGTTAATCCCGCCGCCATCATCGGCAACCTCGATGACAACGCGCCCTGAACGATGCGCGGCTGAAAGCCGAACGGTACCTTCGGCCGTTTTGCCAGCCTCAATACGCTTTTCCGTGCTTTCCAGGCCATGATCCACCGCGTTGCGGATCATGTGGGTGAGGGGATCCGACAGCCGCTCAATGACGGTCTTGTCGATCTCCGTGTACTCACCTTCAGAAACGAGGCGCACTTTTTTCTGCGTTGCCGCGCCAGCCTCGCGCACGATGCGTGACATCCGCTGGAAGAGCGATTTCACGGGCTGTGCGCGGATCATCATAACGCTGTCCTGGATGTCGCGGGTCAG
>CAYFHK010000041.1:0-20605 GCA_964342585.1 uncultured Caulobacterales bacterium
CCGCATACAGAACAGCATCGTCTTCTTTCAGCGAACGATACCCGCCGATGAGGGCCTGCAGCGCTTCGGAGGCATTCCGGGTGAGGGCGATCTCCGAGGGCTTACAGCCGAGATAGCCCGCAATGCGCGCCTCGACCCCTTTCATGTCCTCATACCAGCCGCGTCGCGCGTAGTAGGACATTTGGGCGTTCACCTGCTTGGTATTCTCGGTGAAGGCTTCGAGCACGGGGTTCGACATCTGGCCCCAATAGCCGTGCTCCAAATTGATGACGCCGTCGGCGCGGTCATAGTCCGCGCGGATCTTCGCCCAGAAAGCCTCGTTCGATGCGCTCGTGCTATGGGTTGAAAGCGCGGCGCTGGCGGGTCCCAATGCGCTCGCGGTCAGTGCCGCGCCTGTCGCCGAAATGAATGTGCGCCGGTTCATGATGGTTGCCTCGCCCTCGCTTCCCCTCGGTCTTAAGGGCCAAGGGCTGACTTGGCGAGTCGTTGCTCGCGCCGAGTTGATTGGACGCGCCAAAGGCAGCGTGGGACGGCAATGGTGATTTTGTTGCTATATTGCCGAGCGATTTTATGAATAGATCCGTATTCGCCTTAACGACATTTTTCGCTGCATTGCTCGCTGCATGTGCCTCCCGTCAGCCGCCGGAGATTCCGCCTGCGCTGACCGCGCCGCCGGTCATTGAGGAAGGTTTCCACGCCACCTATCAGACCACCCGCGTTTTCAATGCGCCGCTCACACCGCTGCGCAATTGGATCGATGCGGAGCAACGCATCGTCGGCGCAATGGAAGAGACCGCGCAAATCAAAAAGCCGGTGGATGCCGTTGTGCTGAGCGGGGAGTGGCCCGAAGCCGGCTCGGCCCGTCGTCTCGAATTCTCGGATGGGCATTACGTGTTCGAGCGCGTGCTGGTGAACGATTTCCCCCATCTCTTTCGGTATCAGGTTTGGGGCTACACCTCGTCTGCAGGTGATAACCTCGCCTATGCGATTGGGGAGCAACGCTGGCGCGTCACCGACGAGGGGCAGTCGGCGTTGACATGGACTTACCGCTTGCGGCCAAAATCGCGCCTGCGCGCGCCGTTCATCCGCTTTTTCGTGCGCAATGATATGCGCCCGCTGATGGACAATGCCCTCGATAAGGTGAAGGCCGAAGCGGATGAGACCTTCTCGGTCGGCGAAGATGCGCCTGCGGGCGATGAGCTTTAAAGCGAGGCTCAGATCTCCCAAGGAGCACACCGTTTCTTAAGCTAGGCCTCCCCGCTGTTGACGGTTAACGCCTGTCGCGCCATGCACCTGGGCGAAATGCCTTGCTGCGGTTTTCTCAATGAAATCGCAGCAGTGTATGCAAAACCGCATCAACCGATCACCCTTTGTGTTGAGGAACCGTCATGCTTTCGAGCCAAAAGTTTTCCGTCCCGCCCTTGCCCACGCTCGTCTTTGGCCGCGGGTCCGCGCTGAAAATTGCGAAGAGCATTCAAGCGCTTGGTCTCAAAGCCGCGCTCATCGTCACGGACAAGAACCTCTATGCCGCCGGCGTGCTTGACCCCGTGATCGACGCGATGAAAACCGAAGGCATCGACGTGCAGGTGTTCGACGGCGTCGAGCCAAACCCCACGGACAAGAACGTCGAAGCGGGCGCCGCCATGCTCAAAAAGATGGGCGACGCTTGCGTGATCCCCATTGGCGGCGGCTCCTCAATGGATGCGGGCAAAGCCATCGCCGTCCTTGGCGCCAATGAAGGCACGCTGGAAGAAGCGATGGCCGCAAAGCTCAAGCCGGCAAAGGCGCCGGTCATTGCGGTGCCGACGACAGCGGGCACCGGGTCTGAGACCAACAATGCCTGCGTGATCACCAACAGCGCGGTGGGGCGGAAGATCTATGTGATCCACCCGAGCATCCTGCCGCGCTTTGCGATCCTCGATCCGGACCTCACTGTTGGTCTGCCGAAATACCCCACCGCCACTTGCGGCTTCGACGTGCTGACCCACGCCACGGAAGCCTATATGTCGGTGGTCGCGAACTCCTTCTCAGACGCCATTGCGCTCGAGGCCATCGACATGGTGGCGAACAATGTGCGCCGCGTGGTGGAAGACGGCAGCGATATCGAAGCGCGCTCGCAAATGCTGCTCGCCTCAGCCAAGGCGGCCATGGCGTTCAATATTGCGGGCCTTGGCACGGTGCACGGCACGGGGCATGCGCTCTCCGCGCGCCTGAACGCCGCCCACGGACAAACCCTGGCAACGATGATGCCCGCGGTGATGGAATACAACATGCCAGAGCGGGAAGAGAAATACGCGCAGATCGCGCGGATCCTTGAGCCCAATGGGTCGGGCAGCGGGAACGCCGCCATCGATGCGGTACTCAAACTACGGAGCGATATCGGCATCGAGAAATCCGTGCGCGATCTCGGTGCGGATGATGACCTCCTGCCGACGCTGGTGGAAGATGCGGCAGCTGACTTCGTGAACCGCACCAATGCCCGCCCGGTCGATGCGGCGGCGCTTGAACAGCTCTACCGCGCGGCTTGGTAAATCGGGCGCGGGCATGAAAGTCTCCCCGCGCTTCAGGCGCGGGGTCCATCACCGAAGCGACGTGACCTGGTGATGGGTGCCGCGATCAAGTCGCGGCAAGACGCTTGGGAGGGCGCGCCGGATCCAGTCCCAAAGGCGCAGCATCCCCACCTTTCCCCATTGCCGATAATACGCTATTCCCGCGCTCTTTCCGGTAATTCGACCGACATTCCGCGAGGGACACGCAACCCATGGCGCGCCAATTCATCTATCATATGAACGGCCTGACAAAGGCCTATGGATCCAAAAAGATCCTCGAAAACATCCACTTGCAATTCTACCCCGATGCCAAGATCGGCGTTGTCGGGGTCAATGGCGCGGGGAAATCGACGCTGCTCAAAATCATGGCGGGCGTCGATCAGGAATATAATGGCGAGGCCTATGTCGCCGACGGCGCAAAGGTCGGCTATCTCCCTCAGGAGCCTGAGCTCGATCCTGACAAGACGGTGTTTGAGAACGCCGCCGAAGGTGTCGCCGAGATCAAGGCGAAAGTCCAAGAGTTCAACGATGTTTCTATGCAGCTTGCGGAGGATTACACCGACGAGCTGATGGAAAAGATGTCTTCCTTACAGGAAGAAATCGACGCCATGGATGCGTGGGATATCGACTCGAAGGTCGAAATGGCCATGGAGGCACTGCGGTGCCCGCCAGGCGATTGGTCCGTAAAGGATCTTTCGGGTGGGGAGAAGCGCCGCGTGGCGCTCGCGCGCCTTCTCTTGTCGAAGCCCGATCTCATGCTTCTCGACGAGCCGACCAACCACCTTGATGCCGAGAGCGTGAATTGGCTCGAAAACTATCTGAACAACTTCCCCGGCGCCGTGGTGCTGGTCACCCACGACCGGTATTTCCTCGACAATGTGACAGGGTGGATCTTGGAGCTCGATCGCGCCAAGGGCATCCCCTATCAGGGGAATTATTCCTCCTGGCTCGAACAAAAACAAAAGCGCCTGGCCCAGGAATCCCGCGAGGAGGCCACCCGTCAGAAGACGCTGCAGCGCGAACTCGACTGGATCAATCAGGGGCAAAAGGCGCGTCAGGCCAAATCCAAAGCGCGTATTCAGTCCTATGAGGAATTGGCGAATAAAGCGGCCAATGCCGAAATCAACACCGCGCAGATCCAAATCCCGCCAGGCCCCCGCCTTGGCGGTGTCGTGATTGAAGCGGACGGCATCAAGAAAGCCTTCGGCGACAAACTTCTCTATGAAGATCTTTCCTTTAAGCTACCCCCAGGCGGTATCGTTGGTGTCATCGGGCCGAACGGCGCCGGTAAGACCACGCTCTTTAAGCTGATCACTGGGAAAGATGAACCTGATGAGGGCGCGATCCGCATCGGCGACACCGTGAAGCTTGGCTATATCGATCAGACCCGTGAAAACCTCGACAATAAAAAGACCGTGTGGGAAGAAATCTCCGGCGGCACCGACCATGTGATGTTGGGCGACAAACGCGAGATTAACTCGCGGGCCTATGTCTCTTGGTTCAATTTCAAGGGCGGCGACCAGCAGAAAAAAGTCGGCGACCTCTCGGGCGGTGAGCGCAACCGCGTCCAGCTCGCCAAAATGCTGAAGGAGGGGGCGAACCTCATCCTCCTCGACGAGCCGACCAACGACCTCGATGTGGATACGCTGCGCGAGCTTGAGGCTGCGCTGGATGATTTCCCCGGCTGTGCCGTGGTCATCAGCCACGATCGCTGGTTCCTCGATCGTATCGCGACCCACATCCTCGCCTTCGAAGGCGATAGCCACGTGGAATGGTTCGAAGGGAACTTCGAGGACTATCTCGAAGACAAAAAACGCCGCCTCGGCCCCGACGCGGATATCCCTAAGCGGATCAAATACCGGAAGGCGGCGCGCTAACGCCCGCCTTTCGCGCCATTTGAGCCTTAAGCCTAACCGCGGTTTAACCCACCCCTGCTAGGTCGACCTTTGTTTTGAGGGTGGCCGCTTCGGCAGCCACACCCTCAGGGGCGGGGTAGGTTGGATCGCGGGAATGCCAAGCTTTCAAGCACAGCTATTGAGCTTCATCCTGCGCCAGCAGTTCAAAAATGGCCTCTGCCAATCCCGCAGCCATCAAGCGGTGCGGCGGACCACCCAACAAATGCCGGTTTTGTGTCCCCCCACCGTCCGTGTGGTGGAGAGCGGTGCGCCGATGTGCGGCGAATGGCTTGCCAGCGAAGAGGCGCCAGACTCGCGCCAGGGCATGGTTTTTTACTGTCATGGCGGCGGGTATGCGTATGGCTCGCCGCGGATCTACCGGCGCTGCACGGGCCGTCTCGCCGAATATGCTGGCGTGCCTGTCTTCGCGCTCGATTATCGCCTGGCGCCGGAACACCCATACCCCGCGGCGCTCGATGATGCCGAGGCCGCTTATCTGTCGCTGCTTGAAGGGCAATCGTCCTCGACCATCGTCATGGGCGGTGATTCTGCGGGCGGGGGGCTTGTCCTCTCTCTTCTTCAACGGCTGCGGGATCGCGGCGCGCCAATGCCGGCGGCGGCGTTTTTTTATTCCGCGTGGACGGATCTTGCCCTGACCGGGGCGTCCCTGGAAGAGAACGAGGCCAACGACGAGCTCTTCACCTGGGAAGCCATCGCGCGAACCGCGGGATATTATGTCAACGGTGTCGCCTATACCGACCCGAATGTGTCGCCGCTTTACGGTTCGTTTACCGATCTTCCGCCGCTTCACTTTTATGCGAGCGACACTGAAATGCTCCGGGACGATACAATCCGCACCGCGGAGAAGGCATCAGCGCAGGGCGTCGAGACAACACTCTCGCTCCAAAAAGGCCTGCCACATGTTTGGCCATTATTTGCACCGCTGATTCCAGAAGCCCTCGACACCCTGGCAGAGACCGGCGCTTTCATCCGCTCGACACTGGGCCTCTCGCCAGTCTCCACCGCGTCTAGAACGCAGGAACGAAAGTCCTTTTCTGGGTTGATGGCGGCCGATCCCCAGCGCGCGGCACACTAGATTCGGTGCAAACCAAGACCATGTGTCGGTTTCGGCATTATTCCTCAAACTGCAAAAAGTTCACGCTGTAATTAACTCAGCTTTGAGGCCTTTCATTTAAAACGACCTCAACCAAGCCTTGTCGGCGGGCGTTTGCCGGCGGGTGCGCGGGGTGTGTGTGCGTATAAGAAAGGGCAATCGCATGGGGTGCGGTAAAATCGTTGGCAAAGGTGCCGTCTTAGCAGTCGTCGCAGCTATGGGGTCGTCGGGCCTCTTCACCGTGGTGGCAAATGCTCAGGATGAACCCTCTCTTGTGAAAGCTGTCCCGCCGGAATATCCGCGTGCGGCTGAGCGTCGTGGGATCACGGGATCAGTTGAAGCGAAACTCTCGGTGGACGCAGCGGGTAAAGTTGCAGCTGTTGAAATCGTGAGTGCAGATCCGCCGGGCGTTTTTGACTCGGCTGCGACTGAAGCATTCGAAAAATGGACCTTCGAGGCGGGCAAACCGAACCCGGCGGTCATCAAGAAAATCAGTTTCCAAGTCCAGTAACATCAAAGCCCAGCCGGCCATGAAATCCGGTTGGGCTCTTTTGATTGGGCATCGAGGGGCGAAAAATGTTGAACTGGCGAACCATCCGAGTTCGGTTATTAAGCGCGTTTGGTGCTGTGGCAGCGCTCACGGCAGTGGCCGTGATTGTGGCCCTGTTCGGATTAAATGTGTCGACCAGCGCCATGCGAGAGGTCAGCCTGTCGCGTCTGCCCGAAGTGAATGCCGCCAACAATCTGAAGATTTTGAGCGAACGCATGGCGTCTGCGCTGGAAGATCTCGCCGGCGCGCAGACGCAAAGCTCGCGTGAAGCGGCTTATACCGCCTATGCGGATTTGTTCAGCGAGTCAGAAGCGCTGCTCGTGCAACTGCGCGAAGATAGTACCCACACCTCGCAGTTTGGCGCATTGGCTGAAGCGCGCCGCAGTGTGAATGAAGTTGCCGACACTGTCTCCGCCGCACAATCCCGAATGCTGAACGCGCAAGGCAAGCGGCGTGAATTGCTCGACCGCGCCCGCAATGAGCGGATGACGTTCAAAGACGCGATCGAATCCGCCATTGACCAAGCGGCGGAAGAAGACGTTGAAACCTATTTGCGGATGGGCCTGGCGGCGAACCTCGTTGCAACATTGTATACGGAAACCGCGTTCGCCAATAGCGAAGCGGCCGTTGCCGACATTCAAGAACGGTTTGCTGAGCAGGCGGACGAAATCAATATCAACATCGCGATCATGGGCAGTCTTATCCCCGCCGATGTTGCCAGCACTGCGGCCACCTATCTTGCCATCGGCATGGATGACGGCGGCTTGTTCGATACACGGATCGAAGAGCTTCGCGCCCAGCGCGATGCCAATGTCGCCACACAAAACGCTGAAGAACGCGTGGCGGAGATCTCAGGCCTTGTGAACGCATTCGTCGACGAAGTACGTGAGGATGTGAACACGGCGACGAAGGACACGCTGGCAAAAGCCATGGCGGCCCGTTGGGCGCTTGCGGTTGTCGCGTTGCTCGCCATCGGTTCTGCGGCCCTTGTCGGCTGGCTCTATGTTTCGCGGGGGATCCTGCGCCGCATGGACCTGCTGTCGCGCGTGATGAAAAAAGTCTCCAGCGGTGACCTTTCCGTGCACGCCCCCAACACTGAGGCGCAAGACGAACTCGGCGAGATGGCGCGCGCGCTTGAGGTCTTCCGTGAAAATGCGGAACGGGTGAACCGCCTCAACGAAGAGAAACAGCTCGCCGATGAGCGCGCAAAAGAAGCCGCGGCGAGAGCGGAGCGCGAGAAGACGGAGGCCGATGCGCGGGCTGAGCAAGAGCGTCGTCAGATGATGACCCAGCTTAGCGAGTCTATCGGTGAAGTGGTGCGCGCGGCGCAGCGCGGTGACTTCACGAAGAAAGTTGAAGCACAGTTTGCTGATGAAGAGCTCAATGAGCTGGCGCGCAACCTCAACCAATTGGTGGGCACGGTTCGCACCGGTCTCGATGAGACGATCGAAGTCCTCACCGCGGTTCGCGAATCCAACCTTACTAAGCGCGTGAAGTCCGATTATCAGGGCACGTTCGGCCTCCTCAAAGATGGCGTAAACGCTTCGGCCGACGGCTTGGCGAATGTCATCGCCAACCTGCAAGCCTCCTCAAGTGAGGTCGGCGTCTCGATGGCTGATCTGTTGAACAGCGTCAGCGAATTGTCGAACCATACAACGACGCAGGCTGCGACGCTTGAAGAAACCAGCGCCTCGCTTCAGCAATTCACCAGCACGGTGGATGAGAACGCCAAGCGCACGGATGAAATCCGCGAGAACACCCTCAACACGGCGCGCATCGCGGAAGATGGCGGCTCTGTCATGAAAGAGGCGACCGAAGCGATGGATCGCATCGCGGCCTCTTCGGGCAAGATTATCGAGATCATCGGTCTGATCGACAACATCGCCTTCCAAACCAACCTCTTGGCCCTGAACGCCAGTGTCGAGGCGGCGCGGGCAGGCGAGTCAGGCAAAGGCTTTGCGGTGGTGGCTGCCGAAGTGCGGAAGCTGGCACAATCGACAGCCGATGCTTCGAAAGAGATCGGTACGCTGATCAGCAATACCGATGGCCAAATCTCGAGTGGTGTGAAACTCGTCACCAAAGCGTCCGAGGGTTTGTCGCAGATCGTCGACAGCGTCGCGAGCAACGCACAGCTCATGGACGGTATTGCGGAGGCCACGCGACTTCAGTCCGAGAGCCTCAAAGAGATCTCCGTGGCGATCTCTCACCTCGATCAGATCACGCAGCACAACAACGTCCTGGTCGAGCGGAACACGAGCGCCATCGAAAAGACCAACCGCGAATTCGCCGATCTTGATGCCTTGGTTGCGAAATTCCAATTGTCGAGCAACTTCAAAATGAAGGGCGGCAGTGGCAGCCAAGGACAGCGCGCCGCATAACCACTCTCCATCAATTTCCGTGCACAAACAAAAGGCCAGGCAATTGCCTGGCCTTTTCGATGTTCAAGATGCCATCGCGCCGATCAAGGTGCCACTTCGCGGCCCGTTCGGTCATCAACCACGTAACGACCCGTTGTGACGACGGGCGTGGGCCCTGGGTTCAGAGACATATCCGCTTCCGGATAAAGTTCCACCGGCGTCAACGCATTGTCATTGTTCAAGTCATATCCGCCAAGGCCCGCCGGTTGTTGGCCGGGGATCGGGCCGCCAGTGCGTGCGCGTCGGTAAATATCAAATTCCAGATCGTCGATCCGGCCATCGCCATCCAAATCTGCGGCGGCGCGCGCCTGGTCATTGGTGGCCAGCTCACGCAGCAATTGCCCGTCCGTCGGCTGCGCCAGCATCACAGTTAGAATGAGTGTCGTCAGCATCGTCATCTCCCCCATAGAGCGCTTGGCGCCGCAAGGTTAGCATGTGAAAGGAACGCAGCAATGGCTTAATGGTTCACCCCCTTGGCAGGGTATGACCTGCGTCACAGGGGGCCGCGAAAAGGGGCTTCTCACCGGCGAGAGAGCGCCCTACCGTTAAGGTTGAAGCGCGCTTGGGGGAAAGAGCCAGCCGTCCATGATCTCTCCTGCCGCGCCGCCGACATATCCATCGCCGTCATCGACGCAACGCATTGTATTTCTTGATGTTTTGCGCGGGATGGCCGTGATGGCCATCTTCTTCGTCAACATCAAAGCCATGTCGATGCCCTTCGCCTATTACGAGAATTGGGCGCTTTGGCCGTCCGCCCTGGACCGGGCCATCGCGATTGCGCACATTTTCGTGATCGACGACAAATGGCGGACAGTTTTCACAGCATTATACGGCGCCGGCCTCATGCTGATCGCGGAAAAGGCGCAAACCACCGACACCGACGGGGTCGGGCGGCTGATCGCGCGAAATGGCTGGCTGATGCTGTTTGGCGCCGCGCATTTCATCCTTCTGTGGCCGGGCGACATCCTTTTTGCCTATGGCCTCACCGGGCTGTTGGCCCTTTGGGCCACACAATCGTCTGGCCGAGTGTTGACTGTCTTGATTGCCCTCGTGCTGCCCATCGGCTTTGCATGGACATCACTGTCGGAGATGGCACCGGCGTTTCTGCCCGAAATGCTCGAGGTGGTCGAACCGCAACGATGGGGCAGTGATCCTGAACTGCTTCAGCAAGAGATTGAGGCGGCATTCGCGCCTTTATCGACGCAGTGGGCCGAGAATGCGGGGCTCTTTATTGGCTTCGTTGTCTATTATGTGGGGATGAGCGGCAATCTCGTCTTGGCGCTGGGCGTGATGCTGGCCGGAATGGGGCTTTATCGGGCCGGATTGTTTCGCGGCGTGTGGCCGGTCCGGCCAACATTGCTTCTGGCGGGTTTGTGTCTTGCCGCGGCGTGGTCGCTCGATTTTATCCAGTACCAATTCACCGTCGATAACGAACAAAGCTTCGCCGCGTTGAGCCTATTGCGCCCTCTGGGTGTTGCCGACGGCCTATTGGGGGCGCTGGGCTATGCGTGCCTGATCAGTGCGCTTGTCCGCTTGCGCGCGCCACTCGGCGGATTTGCGGCAGCAGGGCAAATGGCGTTCAGCAACTATATTATCTGCACCCTGATCGGGGTGGGGTTGGCCTCGCCATGGGGCAAAGGTTGGTATGGCGATGTTTCGCTGGCCGAGCTGACGGTCATCGCTGGGCTGACGGCGCTCCTGATGATGCTTTGGTCTTTAGTCTGGCTGCGATTGTTCCGATTTGGCCCGCTTGAATGGCTATGGCGCAGCCTGACCGATGGCCGTCTGCGGCGCCTCGTGTGAGCCATTGAATTGTTGATAGGCAAAGCCAGGCCTCGCATGATAGGATTGGGTTTTTGAAAGACCGCCCCTGTGCCCCTGCGCAATATCCGCTCCCTCACCGACGAACAGCTTGGACGGATTGTCGAAGGCGCTGCGAGCGAAATCTATGTTTTCAGCTCCAGTACGTATCAGTTTCTACTGCTTAATCGCGGCGCTCGAGATAACTTAGGTTATCCCAGCGACGAGCTTTACGAGCTCACGCCTTGGCATATCAAACCGCGCTTTGGCGAAGATGAGTTTCGCCAGTTCGTTCAGCCCTTGATAGATGGCGCTGTCGAAGAGCTGAAGTTTGAAACGGTGCATCGCCGGATGGACGGGACCGACTACGATGTGTCCGTACACCTCCAGCTGATCCCCATGGAAGAAGAGGCGGTGTTCTTTGCGGCCATTCGAGATATCACGTCGGAACGGCAATTAAAGACAAGCTTGGAAGAGAAAGCGAAAGAGCTCGAAGCTGCGCTGGCGGCGAAAGAGGCGCTGCTCCACGAGGTCAATCACCGAGTGAAAAACAGCCTGCAGGTCGTCTCGTCGCTGTTGAAGGTGCAGGCCCGACAAGCAAATGATGCCGTGCTCAAACAATCGCTTGATCAAGCTTGCGAGCGCGTGAACATCGTGGCAACGATCCACCATCGTCTTTACACCACGCATCAACACGCAGTGGTGGATATTGGCGACTTCGTGCACGAATTGGCCCAGACGGCGCTCGCCGGTCATGATGTCGATGGGCGGGTGGAGTTAGAAACAGACATCCAACGCGGTATTGAATTCTCGCTCGACATGGGGATCCCGATTGCGTTGGTGATTGCCGAGCTTTTGACCAATGCCTTGAAATATGCGTTCCCGGATGACCGAGACGGCGTTGTGACGATCAAAGTCCAACGCGCGGACGACCGCATCGTCTTCAACGTGCATGACAATGGCGTCGGATATGATGCGACCACGGCGAAAAGCGAAGGCGGCGGCTATGGCACGATGATCATCGACCTTCTCGTCCGTCAGCTCAAAGCGGATATGAATGTTGAGAGTGACGCGTCGGGCACACGCTGCCAGATCAACGTGCCGCATAAGCCATCATCTTTGGGCGGAGAAAAAAACGGCTAAAACAGATTGACGTTCGTGGCATGGGAAAAGCGCTCCAGCGCTTCCGTGCCTGCAAGCGAGTTCCCCGCCGCATTGAGGCGAGGGGACCACACGGCGACACAGCCCACTTCGGGGATCACCGCCATAATGCCGCCGCCGACGCCCGATTTCCCGGCCAACCCCACGCGGAAGGCAAAGTCGCCGGACATATCGTAATGCCCGCAGAGCATCATCAGGGCATTCACCCTGTCGACGCGTTTGTGCGTGGTCATGCGTGTGCCTGTGAGCGGGTTCATCCCGCCGGCCGCAAGAAACAACCCTGCCCGCGAGAGATCTGCCGTGCTCATCGTAATTGCGCATTGGTGAAAGTAGGAGTCGAGCGCGCAATCGACATCGCCTTGGATGACGTCAAAGCTCTTCATGAAATAAGCGAGCGCACGGTTCCGGTCGCCATAGGCCTTTTCGGAGGCGGCGACCTCCGCATCGATGGCGGCTTCCTGGCCATCTGTGCAGCGATGAATAAATGAGAGAACAGTCTCCGCGGCGACCGACGAGCCGCAGTGCTGAGCGACCGAATCCGTCACCACAATGGCGCCGGGATTGATGAACGGATTTCGCGGTTTACCGCTTTCCTGCTCGAGCTGAACAATGGAATTGAACGGGGAGCCTGAAGGTTCGCGGCCCACGCGATCCCAAATCGCTTCGCCCTCGAGCTCGAGGGCCACGACCAGCGCGAACACCTTCGAAATCGATTGGATAGAAAAGGGCTGATCGGCATCGCCCACGGTGAAGGTCTCGCCGTGAACGGTCGTCACCGCCATGGCAAACGAATCGGGATCCACCGCGGCCAAGGCGGGAATGTAATCGGCGACCGCGCCCTGCTTCAAAAAGGGCTGGATCTCCACGGCCACGCGGTCGAGCGCTGCCTGCCAATCGGTATGGGTAAAATCTCGAATGCGCATTTTCCGCACCCCGCACAGTGCCTTTGGCGACATAGTGTATCGAAATTGGCCGCTCTGGCGAAATCTTTTTGCTCACTTTGCGAAACCCCACGGCTCCGGGCAAAAGGGGGCGATGCAAGACACACCACAACTCGACGACGCGCAGCAATCCGAGGCAAAGCGCGAGGGGCGGTTCTCCTCAACGCAAACGGATGTTAGTGCGCCTGACGGCAGGCGCCATTCGCTCACGGAGGATATTTACGCGCTGTTCGTCGGCGCCGCGTTCATCGTGATCGGCGTCATCCTGCTCTACGATGCCGGCCTCGTCACTGGCGGGATGGCGGGAATGGCCTTGCTCTTTTCCTATCTGATCCCGGTCGACCCCAGCCTCCTTTTCATGATCATCAACATCCCGTTCTTTGTGCTTGGGCAACGCGTGATGGGATGGTCCTTCACGGTAAAGACATTTGTCGTGAACCTGCTGATCATGTTGGGCGGGGCCTTGGCGCCGCATGTGGTCGCCTTTGACTATGTGCACCCCGTCTTTGCTGCACTCTTTGCGGGGACGATCATCGGTATGGGGATTTTGGCGCTCGCACGTCATGCAGCGGGGGTGGGCGGCTCTGGCATTCTCGCGCTATCGCTGCAAAAGACGAAGGGCTGGAATGCGGGCCGGGTGCAGCTGATCGGCGACTGTCTCATCTTGGGGCTGTCACTGCCATTCCTCAATTCGGGGCAATTCGTGTTATCGGTGCTCTCGGCGGCCGCGATCAATGGCGTGCTGATCGTGAACCACAAGCCGGGCCGATATCTAGGCTACTAGCGCGGCTCACGGCATCATGCCCGCGGACAGCGCATCGAGCTGCGCCGCCGCGGTTTTCCAGCCCGCTTCCATGCCCATGTCGAGATGCGCTTGCATCGCGGCTTCATCGGCGTGGACCGCGCCCCAAATCATCTTTGTGCCGCCCATTTCGGTATCGATGAGTTCGACAAAGCTGGTCATCTGAACGGGCGATCCCCCATCCCCCGGCGCATTGCCGAAGACCAGCCAAAGCCCAGCTTCAACCTCGATGAACTGCCCTTTATTGTCTGCCCGTTCACCGTTCGGCCCCTCGAAAACCGTGTCGAACGCCCCGCCCGGATGCGGCTCGATCGTTGCCGCCGCCACTTTCCAGGGTTCAGGGCAAAACCACCTCTTGAGGAGTTGGGCATCGGTCCAGAACCGCCAGATCACAGGGCGAGGCGCGGTGAGGTCGGCCACGATATGGAACGTGTACGGCTGTTCGATAAAAGCTGTGGCGCGACTCATGGCGCTCCTTCGTTTGGCACTGAAGACGATTTCGCCTCCGTAAGGATGCTTGAAGAGTCTAGGGCGGATCTCGCCAATCGTCCAGCGCCGAGGCCAGAGGGTCGAGGGCGCGTATCACGTCTCGTCGGCCAGCGGCAGCGACGGCAAATAAATTCTGAGGAAGTGCCCCACACGGCGCCACACGTCTCGGGACAGGGGCAGATCCTTACTGTCAAAAATCATCACGCGATCGTCATGACCGAAGTCAAGGTCGACAAGGTAGCGCGCACGTTCTGTGTCGCTCGCGGGAATGACGGCCAGAACGATCCGATCCAGCGCCGAAAAAGGCCTCTCCGTTCGGCTCGTCCGATAAGAGTGTTGCAAGTGAAAGACGACGGTTTGGCGATCGCCATCCAATTCCACTCTTGAAAGAAGGCCTTTGTTCTGTGCCCAGAGGGGGTAAAGGATGAGAGTCAACGCAATACCGATGAAAACAAAGGTACCGGGCGATTGCAGCCATATGTCAGGCGTGAAGTTGCGAAGGGCGTAAGCGAGGAAAGCGAACCCGCCGATCACCCATAGCGGCGTCCCCCAACTTAGCGAGCTGACTTCGTCTTCGAAGCTGATGCTCAGCTTGTTTCCGTTTTGCTCGATCATTCCCCATCTCCCCGCCCACAAGAAGGCTTAAAGAAGTGGGATGGCCGCGCAACCAGAATAACCACTCGGCTTTACGCCGCTGACATCGCGCAAAGTGCTGCGATGGGCAAAAACAACACCCAAGACAGATGGCGGGCTTGTGAGAGCCAAAACGCGGCAATGCCGCTTAGTCCAAAGGTCGTTGCAACCATGATGAGAAAGGCCTGTGACGTTGCGGCGGCCCCGAAATGCATCGCCGCGAGTAAGGCCGCGATGCCGACCCACATCAAAGAGAGCACATGCCAGCCTACCCGTAGGGTGATGCGAGCGCGCGCCTCGCTCCCCAAAATGATTGGAAATTTGTCTTGTTTGACGAGGGGCGCGATCAGGCGCCGTCCGCCCAAGACGGAATGCATCGCGGCGAGCAGCAGCGTAAGCAAGGCAGCAGACAGCAACATGACGAAACCTTTTAATAGAAAAATTTTTCTAATAAATGAGGCAAGATGGGACGTGCGTCAAGGATCGATGATCAAGCTGTTTTCGCCGCGGTGGCGCGGGCCATGGCGTCTGGCCGGTTCCGTTTGGAGACGGTGATGGCGGAGGGGGGGCTGTCGACAGGCTCGCTTTATCATCGCTTCGGCTCCCGCGAGGGCCTCTTGGCCGCGGCCTGGATCGACGCGGTAACGGCCTTTCAAGCGGGCTTTCTGGGCGCATTGAAGACGGAGGGCGGTGAGGCGGCTGCGCTGGCCACGCCGCGGTTCTGCCGGGCTGAACCTGACAAGGCACTTATCCTTACCGTTTGTCGTCGTGCGGATTTTTTGGGGGAGGCCACACCGGCAGATCTCAACGTCAGGGCTGAGACGATCAATGCAGAAGCGGCAAGTGCCCTCAGGTCCTATGCCAAAGAGGCTGGCCTATCGATGCCCCGTGCGCGCGCCGCGATTGTCGGTGTGCCACTGGGGATTGTCAGGCTGTATTTGCCTGCTGCTGCCGTGCCGCGGAGCGCCGATGCGCTCGTGCGTGATGCCTATCGCGGCATTATCACGCAGACGGATTAATCGATCCGGAAAAAGCGCTTGAACGCGGCGATCAGGCCAAACTGCTTGCGATATTCCCGCAGCGCCTCTGCCTCTTTGCGTTTGGCATCGAGTTGTGCCTCGCGCAACGCGCTCAGCTCTTGTTCGATGCGGTCCATATCGAGGGATTTGAGGTGTCGGCGGAGGAAGGCCTCGCCTGTTTCCTGCTCATCTTCACAGACGACGCCATCAAGGGTGAACAGCGTGCTCGCCATATCGAGCAGGCGCGCGCGATCTTGCGGCTCGGTCAATCGCGGCCACACATCTTCCACCGCAATCGGTTGATCCAGTGCGGCATGAAGCTGCGCCTTTTGCGCGGGTGTTGCGGTCAGATTTCCGTCGATTAGCGCGCGCAACTCGTCACGCTCGCGCACATCCAGGGCGCCATCGGCCCAGGCGAGGGCAATAAACCCCTCATAGAGGGCAAAACGACTCTCGGTCAGGCCATCGGATGGCGCGTCGGGCGATGTCAGGCTCATGGGAACAAGACTAGCGCAGCAGTCTTAAGACAGGGTGAGCGGATCCCTGGCCGGATGGCTTTGTCGCTCTACCCTTTTGTTAACGACCAAGCGACCGAATGGAGCTGTCCCATGTCCTTCTCGCCCGACCATCGCGTCACGCTGCGCCGCCTCCACCACGTGACCCATGATGTGGTGCACGCGATCACCACAAAGCCCGAGGGGTTTGGCTTTCAGCGCGGGCAGGCGGTGGATTGGGCGCTTGATCGGCGGGGCTTCCGCGATAATCCCCATCCCTTCACCATGGTCAGCGGACCTGAAGACGATCACCTCGAATTCGTGATCAAATGCTATCCGACATCGGAATATCCTGATCATGAAGGCGTGACCGAGCAGATCGAAAAGCTGGTGCCGGGCGCGAAGATATTGATCAGTGAACCCTTTGGCGGTTTAGAGGATAAAGGCGAGGGCGTCTTCATCGCGGGCGGCGCGGGGATCACCCCTTTTATCTCAATGCTCGAGGCGCGGGAAAAAGCGGGCGCGCTCGGCGGCTGTGCCCTGATCTTCTCGAATAAGGCGGAGAAGGACATCATCCTCCGTGAGCGGTGGGAGGCGATGGCGAAAAAGGGATTGCAACTGCGGCTCACCCTGACGGATGAGGATCATCCCTCAATCCCCCACACCATGGTCACAGGCGATTATCTGAAGGAACAGCTCGGTGAGCTGACCAATCGCCGCTTCTACGTTTGCGGCCCCCCGCCCATGATGGAGGCGGTGATCGCCACCTTGCGCCAGCATCGGGTGCCAGACTTCCGCATCATCGCTGAAGAATGGTGGCTGGAGGGGTAGGTCGACAGCCCGTTCCCGCACATCCCTGCGAAGGCAGGGATCTGCAACCCGAGCCAAATCGGCAGCCAGGTGCATACCCTGGCGCGCACTTCCAATCCTCCCTAAGGTCTTCAAAAAGACCTGAGAGGGAGCCCCCATGAACCGAAAACACACCAGCGGCCTGTTCCGCGCCGCCGCCATCCTCTGCGCCCTTGGCCTCAGTGCTTCAGCCCTGGCGCAGGAAGATGACTGGTATCCCTCGCCCTATGGCGCGGAGGATGAGATCGGCGCGCTCAATCTGCTGGGCCCTGACGATGTGCGGCGCGGCGCGGGCTTGGTCAGGCAAGGCAAGGTCTTCTCCCTTGGCGTCATCACCGGCGCGGACACCCCCGCCTATGGAGATCGCGGGTTCAAGATGACGATGATCCCCCATGACGATCGCCCGCCCTTTGGCGCCATGAAAGGGACGAGCCATGATGATATGCTTGAGACCTCCCTTGGCATTGGCAGCCAGATCGACGGCTTTGCGCATCTTGGCATCAACCATCGCTACTATAACGGCGCCACGGCGGAAGAGATCTACGCCCCCGACGGCGCCAAGAAATTCGGCACAGAGAATATCCCGCCCATCGCCACCCGCGGCATCCTTCTCGATATCGCGGCGTTGCGTGATCGTCCCCTCGAGCGCGGTGAGGAAATCACCGTCGAGGATATCGAGGCCGCCGCCAAAGCGGCGAAGGTGAGCATTAAGCATGGCGATGTCGTTCTCTTCCACACCGGCTGGATGCGCCTTGCCGAAGAGGACCCGCAAACCTTCCTCAGTGGCGCGCCGGGCATCGGTGTTCCGGCAGCGGAATGGTTGGCCGATCGCGGTGTGGTCGCCGTGGGGGCCGATACCTGGTGCGTGGAGGTGCTGCCGAACCCTGACCCGGCGCAAGTCTTCCCTGTGCACTCCACGCTCCTGGCCAAGCGCGGGGTGCATCTGCTGGAAAGCATGGACACGGCTGCCCTCGCCGAGGATGGGCCGGGCCCTTTCTTCTTCGTCCTCGGTGTGCCCCGCTTTGAGGGCGCTGTGCAAATGGTGATCAACCCGGTGGCGATGAGGTAGCGGTGGCCGCGCATGACCCTCGATGAGTTCAACGCTTATTGCGCCAGCCTTCCGTACACCACCCATGTGGTGCAGTGGGGCGAGTCCGATGTGTGGAAGATCGGCGGCAAGGTCTTCGCCATCGGCAATCTCGGCGGCACGGAGAACGGATTCGCGGCCACCTTCAAATGCACGCCCATCGCGTTTGATCTGTTCAAACAGGCAGAGGGCGTCCGCCCCGCGCCGTATCTCGCCTCCCGCGGCATGACGTGGCTGCAGCGCACGGGCCCCGGCGCCATCGACGATGAAAAGCTCAAAGAGCTGATCTATGACAGCTACCGCCTCGTGGGCGCAGGCCTCACGAAGAAGCTACAGCGGGAGTTGGGGTTGTTGGGGGGCTGATTAAAAATCTGCCCACTCCGATTGAATGCGTGGTTCTCGTGTATCGCATGCCGTTTTCGGCATGCAGGCACGCTTCCGCATCTGTTTCCTAACCCTATAACCCGATCTTGGCGAAGGCCTCGCTCACGATTTTCTCGCCGACCCACTGTCCGTAAATGCTTGACGCTTCCTCGAAGAGCGGAGTTTGAAGATCAGCGATTTGTATACCGCACGAATTCATCGCGATGCTCACAATCGCCATGCCCATCTCCATCACGCCCTCTTGCGCTTCGACGAGGCGATCCTCGAGCGCAGCGATCATCATTTCCCGCAGTGCATTTTCAGCTTCTGTAGAGCTGTTTTCGATCATGCACTGGCCGACTTCCGCACCGCTCGGCGCTGCAGCCGCCGTGGCCACCGGCGTTACGGTGAGAGCCAATAGGCTGATCACGAAGGTTCTCATCATTCTTTCTCCTAACTCACGTTCTCGGAATTGAAGCGATGTGACGCTATCTGTCCAACGCAAAGCGCCGATTACAATCGCAACATACCAACTCCTCGGATTGATCTCTCGATTGGGGTGCTGGCAATACCGCTCCCTCGGCTCTCGGTGAGCCAACGCCTTTGAAGCGACTTCAGTCTCAGCCGCGGGTCCTACCAACTTTCTTGAAACGACTCGATTTGCTCGCGTGCTCTTTGCCGCTCTTCCTCAATGTCGGTTTGGAGTTTGAAGACAAAATATATCCATTTTTCGGTCATCTTGATTTCACACCGCAGCAGATGCTCGTTATCTTCGTCTGGGTGCTTCCAGGGGTCATCGCAGGTAAGGTTGTCGGGCACGCCATCGGGAAAGTAGACATACTGATCGTCTGTTTGGAAGTTTTGAAAAAAGCGTGCTTCGGCCTCGATATCGTCGACATCGTGATCAGTACCGGCGGTAAGGCCCATAAGCGCTCCAATCCACCGAGGCGTCGAATATCCACATCGATAGATCCAGTTGTTGTCATTCGCGGCGGCGAGGCCGCCACTTTTCTCAAAGGCTGGGGGTGGGCCTTGAAAAACCGACTGTGGCATTCCGTATGCGTTGGGAATGCGCTGCCAGAGATCAAAGCGATTTGTTTGGCTCATTTCATCTGTCGGCTCCCCCAGCGGCATCGCGGATCCATCGGCCATGAGGAGACAAGTTGGACAGTTCGTTATTACGTCGACGTTCGGGTTGTTCAGTAGCGTCTCAGCCAACTCGGTCAGCGCCGGTTCGGCCTCAATGAACGATGGTTGAAAGCGCGCTGCGCAAGTTCTTGGATGATCGCCGGGGCCCAGCAATAAGATCGTCCAAGATGTATCGATTTTGCCCGTCACCTTATTCGATATCGGCTGCCATAGGGCGATGTGCAGGGGGACCGTGAGTACCAACAAAAACAGTAAGACACCGATAAGTCGCTTGATCATTTCCCCACCCTCTCGACTTCTGGGAGGTTACCTCTTCAAGAGAAAGCTGCAAGTCTGCATTGGGATACGCCGTGGAGCACCGCCTTACCCATGCTTGCCGGAGGCGATCCCGCTAGCGCCCCCCTGCGATCGCCATTTGCGTCGCGCCTCCGTCATTGTTAGATACCGCACAGCCGAGGGGCACCCCGACCGACACCGGGGTTGAGACGCACCCTTAGAACCTGATCTGGCTCACACCAGCGGAGGGACGGCGGACTTGAGAGGCGAAAACCCCGTTTCCCTGTTCAGCCGTTCATCCGCCAACCCGCGGAAGAGACGACATGAACAAGCCAACCACCCAGGCGGACTTCCAAACCCCCGAAGTCACCACCGGGCCGCTGCCCGCCTCCCGCAAGGAATATGTGAAATCCACCCGCTTTGACGATGTGGCCGCGCCCGTGCGCTATATCTCCGTGCACCCCACGGCGAAGGAGCCCGACTTGCCGGTCTATGACCCCTCAGGGCCCTATACGGAGGAAGGCTTCACCGCGGATGTCGAGAAGGGCCTCGCCCGCAAGCGCACCGCGTGGATCAAAGAGCGCGGGGCTGTCGAGGAATATGAGGGCCGCGACGTAAAGCCCGAGGACAATGGTGGCGCCACCGGCAAGTTCCTCGCCCGCGAATTCCCCACGCGCCACCGGCCCCTGCGCGGCACCGGGGAGCTGATCACCCAGCTTGACTATGCCCGCGTTGGCATCGTCACCAAGGAGATGGAATATATCGCCATCCGTGAGAATATGGGCCGGCAAGAGGCGCTGAAGACGGCGCGCGAGACGATTGATGATGGCGAAAGCTTCGGTGCCGAGCTGCCTGAATTTGTCACGGGTGAGTTCGTGCGGGATGAGGTGGCGAAGGGCCGCGCGGTCATCCCCGCCAACATCAACCACCCCGAAGCCGAGCCCATGATCATTGGCCGGAACTTCCTGGTCAAGATCAACGCCAATATCGGCAATTCCGCCGTCGCCTCCTCGGTGG
>CAYFHK010000042.1:0-20104 GCA_964342585.1 uncultured Caulobacterales bacterium
TCTTGCGGCGGCGCGGCGCGGCGCGAGACCGACACGATGGACACATTTGTCGACAGCTCCTGGTATTATGCCCGCTTTGCGAGCCAGCCGGAGAACGCGCCGGTGGTCCCCGCCGAGGCGTCGCGTTGGCTGCCTGTGGATCAATATATTGGCGGCATTGAGCACGCCATCCTGCATCTTCTTTATGCGCGCTATTTCGCCCGCATGATGAAGGATTGCGGCTATCTCGATACGGACGAGCCCTTCCAACGCCTCTTCACCCAAGGCATGGTGACGCATGCGACCTATAAAGGCGCGGATGGGAAGTGGCTGTCGCCGGAAGAAGTGATCGTCGAGGGGAGCAAGGCGCTTCATGCAGAGACGAAGACGCCAATCACCGTCGGCCCCATCGAAAAGATGTCGAAGTCCAAGAAGAACGTAGTCTCACCCGACGAGATTGCCGAAACCTTCGGCGCGGACTCGGCGCGCTTCTTTATGCTGAGTGACTCCCCGCCCGAGCGGGATGTGGAATGGACCGAGAGCGGCGTTGAGGGCGCCTGGCGTTTTGCCAATCGCGTCTATGATCTTATCGCTTCCCATGAGGGCATCGCCTCGCAAGCCCCCGACGCCGCGCCCGACGACATGGACGGCACGCTGGTCGAGATCCGCCGCGCCACCCACCGCGCCATCGCGGGCATCACGGAGGATATCGAGCATTTCCGCTTCAACAAGGCCATTGCCCGGCTCTACGAATTTCTCGGACAACTCAAAGGCCTCAAGACCGGTGACGACGCCCAACGCTTTGTGACGGCGGAGGCGCTTTCCGCGCTCGCGCGCCTCGTCTCCCCCTTCATGCCGCATCTGGCCGAGCAATGCTGGGCGACGCTGCACGGCCGCACGGCCGACACGACGACCGATCCCGCGCAACTCGTGGTCAACGCCCCCTGGCCCGAAGCGGATCCTGGTCTTGTCACGTCGGACGAGGTCATGCTGCCCGTGCAGGTGAACGGCAAGAAACGCGCGGAGCTCACCGTGGCCAAAACTGCCAGCAAAGACGAGATCGAGGCCGCGGCCCTCGCCCTGCCCGAGGTCGCGCGCTTTACGGACGGCAAGGAAGTGCGCAAACTCATCGTGGTCCCGGGGCGGATCGTCAACATCGTGGTGGGATAGATGAAACGCGGCCTTCTCTTCGCCTCCCTGGCTCTCGCGCTCAGCGCGTGCGGGTTCCAACCGCTTTATTCCACGACGGGCCCCTCGAGCGTGACCGAAGAGATGGCCGAGGTACGCATTGGACGCATCACCGGCCCGGCGGCGCCCAGCAATTTCCTGGTGGAAGAGTTGCGCGAAACCTTGCCCGGCGAACAAGCCGGTGCAGGCGCCCGCTATGTCGTCGATCTGAAGCTTCGCGACCGCCAGCTCGCCGTCGCGGTGACAAGCGCCGCAAACACAGTCCGCTATAACTACACCGTGTTCGCGCAAATGATGATTACGGATACCGAAACCAACACGAGCCGCCGCCAAAACCTCAGTACCGTAACGAGCTATGGCGTCGTGCCGAGCCAGTATGCTTCCTATATTGGCCGGGAGGATGCGGTTCGACGTGCCTCCGAGGACCTTGCGCGGAAGATCGCTTTCGATATCGCGCTCTATCTGAAGGGTCGCGCACCGGCGCCATCAGAGATTGTAACGCCGCTGCCGCCTGACATGGATATCCTCGATCAAGGATATGATCCGGGCACCATAACCGAAACCGGTGAGCCCGCCCGGGCCCCGACGATGGAATGACCGCGCTTAAACCCAAAGACGTCAGCGCTGCCCTCAAGGCACGACCCAAAGACGCCGTCGTCATCCTTTTGCATGGCCAAGACCAAGGCCTGATCCGTGAGCGCGCGGCGATCTTCGGTAAGCAGATCGTCGAAGATCTCAACGATCCGTTCAACGCGATCGAGTTGGCCGACGCAGACCTTGGCGAGCCCGACCGGTTGTCAGTGGAACTCGCCGCGCTTTCCTTCATGGGCGGGGAACGGCTGATCCGTATTCGCACGGGGTCGGATACCGTGGCGAAGGCCGTCGATCGCGCCCTCACCGCCCTTGAGAAAGGCAACGCTGCCGCGAATGGGGTTGTGGTCATCGAGGCGGGCGAGCTGCGCAAGACGAACAAGCTCCGCAAACGATGCGAGCAGTCAAGCCTCGCCCTATCCATCGGCTGTTACGCCGAAACGGGGCAGGACCTCCTGGCGAGCATCAAGACCCAGCTCGCCGAAGACACGCTGACCATCGACGATGAAGCGATGATGCTGCTCATCTCCCGCCTGGGGGAGGATCGCGGCATCACGCGGACCGAGGTTGAAAAGCTGGCTGTGTACAAACTGGCCGACGCTGGGACCGCCATCACCGCAGCGGATGTGCGCGACTGCCTCGCCGATAGCGCCGCAGACACCACGTTCGAGGCCATCGATGCCATGCTGCGCGGGCAAACCGCCGCGCTCTCCCTCGCCCTCCACGCCGCTCGGCGGGCCGCTGTCTCACCCCTAGGCATGTTACGTATCGCACAGGGCCGGCTCCTGCGACTCTTCGCGGTGCAGTCGGCAACCCATCAAGGTCTGCCAAAGCCATCGGCCCTCAAGAAGGCGCAGCCGCCGATCTTCTTCACCGAGCAGCGCAGTTTTGAGGACCAGCTTACCCGCTGGCCCCTGACGGCGCTTGAGGCGGCGCTCCGCAGCCTGATGGAGGCGGAGCTTTCCGCCAAACAGACGGGCATGCCGCAGACCGAATTGGTCGAGCGCACCTTTCTTCGGCTGGCTGCGGGCGCGGCCCGCCGCGCTTAGTCGATTTCCAAAAGCCGCGGCTCACCAAGGCCCAAACCATCCATCTGTGAACGGATTTCGTCCCAGTCACCGACGACGACCCATGTGAGATCCTTCGGATCAATCACTTTGCGGGCAGCCGACTGCACTTCATCGAGGGTGAGAAGCTCGTAGCGCTTGGCTTCATTCGCCGAATAGTCGAGCGGTCGACCATAAAGGCTATCATCTAGCATGGCCGACAGCACTGATTGTGCGGTCTCAAACCGACCAGCATCGGCGCCCACAACACTGGCCACGGTTTGCCGCAGCTCTGACTCTGAGGTGGGATTGTTGCCAATCACGCCATCGATCTCCGCGAGCAGCTCTTTAATTGTGGGGCCGGTCTTATCCGCCTGCACTGGCGCCTGGATCGCAAAGAGGCGTTGGCCTTTCGCATCGCCCGCGCCTGAGCGCACGCCGTAGGACCAACCTTTGTCCTCACGCAGATTCATATTGATCCGTGAGAGGAAATTGCCGCCAAAGCTGTCATTCATGGCTTCGATGGCGGTATCCTCCGGCATCCCTGTGGGGTCGATAATGCGGCCCGCTAGAATTAGGGACTGCTGTGTGTCGGGTTTGTCGACGACGATCAGTTGCGGCCCGTCGGGATTGGCCCGTTCGGGCACGGATTTCTCTGGCCCCTCGCCTGGCACCGACCAATCGCCGAAGGCCTCTTCGAGCTCGGCGACGATTTCGGCACGGCTGATGTCCCCACTGACGAAGATGGTTGCCGTCTCAGGGCGCAGCCACGCGGACTTCCACGCGGCGAGATCATCTCGGTCCACCGACTGCAGCGCCTCGATATCGCCCTCAACACTGATGGCCCGGCCATAGGGGTGATCTTCGCCGAACACGGTGCCGCGCAGCGCACGCACGCCGAGGGCGCGCATATCCGCTCGCTCTTGCCGCAAGCCATCGACTGCCTGCCCACGGAAGGTTTCGAGTTCATCTTCTGGGAAGCTGGCTTCGGTGATGAGGTCTGCAAAGAGCGAGAGGCCCTCCTCCGCATTCGGCGCAAGAACAGAGAGATAGGCGCGTGAATCATCGCGCGTGTTGTAGAAGTCGATTTGCGCGCCCAGGCCCTCTGCCGCCGTCGCGATCTCCTGGGCTGTCAGATCTTCCGTGCCCGTATCCATGAGGTTCATGACCATATCGGACAGCCCGCGGATCGGCATCTCATTGTCACCCACCGGCACATTCGCCGTGGCGTCGCCTGCGTCGAATTGCATGGCCACCTGCACCACCGGCACTGTCGCCCGCGGCGCAATCACCACGCGGATGCCGTTGGACAAGGTGGCCTCCTCGACCTCCGGGAAGGTCAGCGTGCCGGTCTTTCCACGCGAGGGCAGTCCCGCCGAGCGATCATAGGCAGCCGCGCTTGTTTGATAGTTGGGGAACGGCAGCACTTTGAGCTCGTAATACCCGGCTTGCAGATAAGACGATGCTGCGTCGCGCACGTCCGCCCCCCGGGCCGCTTGCAGCCGATCAAGATTGTCGGTGACATAGAAATCAGGATCATCGAGGAACAAGGCGCCTTGGGCGAGGCTCGCCGCTTTCCCGCTCACGGCTTCAAGCCCGCGAATTTCGCTCGAGAGATAGGTGGTCTTGGCACGGCTCAATTCGTCGCGGGTCGGACCGGTCTTCAGAAACTGCGCAATCTCCTCATCGAGGATGGCATTGATACGCGGCAGCACCTCTTCAGACTTCGCATCGGTGATGAAGAAAATCTCTCCACTGAGGAGATTCTCACCGTAAAAAGCGGTGACGTTGTTTGCGATCCCCTCCTCGTCGACGAGCCGGCGATAGAGCCGTGAAGTTTTTCCCTGCCCCATGGCGCGAGCCATGATATCGAGAAGCGGTGCTTTGGCGTCGCCCGTCGGCGGTCCGACATATGTTCTGTATAGCCGAGGCTGCGCCACCCGATCGTGGAATTCGCCGCGCTTGATCTCCGTGAGTGGGACAGAATCCGCCACCGCCTTAATAAGCGGTGGCCCTGACGGGATATGCCCGAAATACTTCTCAACGAGCGGACGGGCTTCTTCGGCGTCGATATCGCCGGCCAACACCAAGACTGCATTCGCCGCACCGTAATACTGCTCAAACCATCCGCCCACATCGTCGAGGGTCGCCGCGTCCAGATCTTCCATCGAGCCGATGGTCGAATGATGATAGGGATGACCGACCGGGTACAGATTTTCGTAGATGTTCGTCCAAACCCGCATGCCGAACGGGCGATCCTCGCCCAGGCGCTTTTCGTTTTTCACCACACCAATTTGGTTATCGAGCTTCTCTTGGGTCACTGCCCCGAGGAGATGCCCCATGCGGTCGCTTTCAAGAAACAGAATTTGCTCAAGCGCGCCTTTGGGGACGGTCTGGTAATAGTTCGTCCGGTCGACATTTGTTGTGCCGTTATATTCCGTTGCCCCCATATCTTTAAGGGCAACGAAGAAGTCCTTGTCGAAATGCTCGGTGCCATTGAACATGAGGTGTTCGAACAAATGGGCAAACCCTGTCTTGCCCTCGGGCTCGTCCTTCGACCCCACGCCATACATCACTTGGACGGCGATCACGGGCGCTTTGCGATCCTCGTGCACAACCACATCGAGCCCATTGTCGAGGGTGAAACGCTCAAAGGGCAGATCGACTTGAAGCTCGTCATTGGCGAAGGCCGGTACGGCAACAGTAACGAGGGCCGCCGTAACGGCGGCAAACCGAACAAGTGCAGAGGGCATGAAGAGGGCTCCAATCAACCAGATCGTGAAGCTGTAACGTGCCGATGGGGTTTGTGGGCTGTCAACTGCGCGCCGCGTGCCGCCCGTGACAAAACGAAAAGGCCGCGAGTTTTGGCTCGCGGCCTTTCACATTCTCCATTGCGGAGGAAGGCTTAGCTTTTGCGCGTCACAGAGCCAGCAATGTAAGCGACGGTTTCGATCAGCACACGGCTCACCACCGCCGCGAGGATACCGAACACCATGGTTGGCCCCACAGCGTCATTATAAACGTTTTGCGCGGCATCGCTCATGAACGCTGGCGCCGCGAGATATTTCGCGAGCCCTGCTGCGCCATCTTGCAGAAGCGACACGCCCTGCGGCCACACCATGGCGAGGACGAACACAAGGCCCACCGCCAAAAGAATTGAAACGACCAGTTTGACAATGGCCCGAACGAAAATGCTCATAAATGCCCACCTTTGGCTTTGCGTCGAAACGCTAGCAAGCGGGTAAATATTGTCAATAATTCATGAATGCTTGGTCATTGAAGATTTAGTGACAGGCAAGATCACAACCGTGAATTCTTTTGCAGCGCAAAAATCAGAAGCAAAGAGTGCTGTTACGCTGACTTCACCGGCGCAGCTTCGTCCGTCGATTGAGCGGCATCGACGGCGGTCGCGAGCGCACCGACAAGCTCTTCACGCTTCACCGGCTTGCGAAGGTAGTCATCCATACCCGCTTCGATGCACAAATCACGGTCACGCTGTTGCGCATAGGCCGTCAGACCGATGATCGGCAAGTGTTCGGCATCGGGGCGGGTCGCTTCCCAAGCGCGGATCGCCTTGGTCGCCTCGTGCCCATCCATCACCGGCATTGAAACATCCATGAGCACCGCGTCGAAGGGCTCTTCTTGCGCCTTAATGAGGTCAACGGCTTCGGCGCCGTTCTCCGCCTCGACGATCTCGTAATTGGTATTTGCCAGCATGCTTTGGACGACAAGCCGGTTCACCGCATTGTCTTCGACCAATAGGATGCGGCCTGCCGCGCCGCTCGATGCAGGCGCAGTTTGTGCAGTGCCATGACCATTGGCGTCGACATCGTTTTGATGGCTGAGGAGGCGGCCAATCTCCGTTTGCAGTGACGACTTACGGATCGGCTTGTTCTGCACGGCGGCGCCCATCGTACGGAACGATTGGAACCGTGAGGTGTCATCCACAGAGGTCAGCATCAGGACAGCCATGTCCTTGCCCGCCGGATGCGCACGTGTTTCGCGCAAAAGCATCTCGCCATCCATTTTGGGCATTTGGAAGTCATAAATCGCGAGATCGAATGTCCGTCGGTCGAGCAGGTCGAGCGCCTCCCGACCTGAAGAGGCCGAAAATATCTCTGCGCCCCAGCCGGTGAGAAGCTCTTCAAGGATCAACACATTTATCGGATTGTCATCGACGACCAGTACAGTGATGCCTTTCAAATCGGTGACCGGCGGACGGGTCTCATGCTGATCGCTCAGCAGCAGTGGCACCTCGAACCAGAAGGTCGAGCCTTTGCCATGCTCTGACTCGACGCCGATCCGTCCCCCCATCATCTCGACAAAGTGTTTGGAGATGGCGAGGCCAAGGCCCGTGCCGCCATAAGAGCGGGTGGTCGAGCTGTCGGCCTGCTGGAACTTCTCGAAAATCGCATCGAGCTTGTCTGTGGGGATACCGATCCCCGTATCAATCACGCTGATGCGAATATTCTTCGCGTCGGTCTCGGCTGCGGGGCTCTCTGCCAGTGACACATCAATCGTGATGCCGCCCTCATGGGTGAATTTGGCCGCATTGCCGGTGAGGTTGGTCAGCACCTGACGAAGGCGCGCGACATCGCCCATGAAATCTTCGGGCACGTCGGGCGCGTACCGCACAGAAAGTTCAACGTCCCGTTCAGCGGCCTTGGTGGAGACGAGCGCCGCCACATCTTCCACCGCTGTGCGCAAATTCATTGGTGAGATGTCGAGCTCGATCCGCCCCGCTTCGATCTTCGAGAAATCGAGGACGTCATTGATAATGGTAAGGAGGGCGTCGCCGGAATTATGGATGACGTTCACGCACATGCGCTGATGGTCATCGAGCTTCGTATCCGCCAGCACCGCTGTCATGCCCAAAACGCCGTTCATCGGCGTTCTGATTTCATGGCTCATATTGGCCAGAAATTCGGATTTTGCGACGGAAGAGGCCTCCGCCGCCTGGGCCATCGCCACCGCTTGGTCACGTTCGATCGCCCGTTCCACCGCCCCGCGGGCGCGGTGCACCCCGAAGGCGAGGGACACCGTCAAGCAGTTGATGAGGAACATCCCGTTCAGGGCGGAGGGCAGATAAAACGTCCCGTTTTCGATGGACTCGTTAACCGAGCTTGCCCATGGCTGTCCGACGATAGCCCCAACCCCGGTCAAAATCAGCCATGATAGGAGGACACAGGCACCCGCGAAAATCACCAAGTGCGCGCGAAACCGCCCCAGCCGGGCGGCGGGGACAAGCAGGAGATATACCCAAATGGTACTGCCGGTGAGTAGCCCGAGAGACATGCCGGCAGTGATATAATAATTGAACGTACAAACGAGGATGACTGCGCATTCGAGGACGATGGACAGGTAAACAAGCGGCGCGATCAGACCAAAGCGCCTCAATGTCCAGTAGCGGAAGCCGCCAACCAGCGCAGCGATAAGGCAGATTGCGGCTTGGATATGCGCAAGGCTCGCGCCTTCAGGGGCGCTTAACGACAACGACAGAACGGTCATCAGACTAGAGAACAAGATCTGCCCGCCACAGATCAGCTTCTCGCCACTGAGCTCCCACTCTTCCCAATAAGCCTTAGAACTGTTGTCGGTCATAACCTGTCCTGCTGAAACAGGGTTACCGAAACGGATTTAATTATTCCTTGTCTGACGAGAACGTATTCAACCCAACGCGCCAATCGAGAGGCGTCTTCCTATGTCTTGGCACGCCAGCATCATCACCCTTTACCCTAACGTGTTTCCAGGTGTGCTCGGCGCGGGCGTGATCGGGCGCGCGCTTGAGGACGAGCAGTGGCAGCTTGACACATTCAACCCGCGCGACTTTGCCACCGACAAGCATCACACGGTGGACGACACCCCCGCCGGCGGGGGGCCCGGCATGGTGATGCGCGCCGATATACTGGCCAAAACCATCGATGCCGCGGCTGAGGATGATCGGCCCCGGCTCGTGATGTCGCCCCGCGGGCGGCCTTTCACGCAGGCCTTCGCGCATGACTTGGCACGCGGTCCAGGCGCCCTTTTCGTTTGCGGCCGGTTCGAGGGCATTGATCAGCGCGTGATTGACGCGCGGCGCCTTGAAGAGGTGTCGATCGGCGACTTCGTCTTGGCGGGGGGAGAGATCGCCGCCGCCGCCATCATCGAGGCTTGCGTGCGGCTCATCCCCGGTGTACTGGGCGCCCCTTCTTCACGCGTGGAAGAGAGTTTCGAGGCGGGCTTGCTTGAGTACCCGCAATTCACGCGGCCGAGGGAATTTGAGGGTCGGTCGATCCCCGATGTGCTTTTATCTGGCGATCATGCAAAGATCGCCGAATGGCGCCGAGGAGAGGCCATCGATATTACGCGCGCGCGACGACCCGACCTGCTGAAGCAGGGGGTCCAATCCGGCGGGAACAAAAAAGGTGGCGGGTCGTCGTCATGAACATCATTGAGCAACTCGAGGCCGAACACGCGGCCGAGCTGAAACCTGAGATCCCTGAATTTGCTGCGGGCGACACGGTTCGCGTGCAGGTGAAAGTCCGCGAAGGTACGCGCGAGCGTCTTCAGGCCTATGAGGGCGTTTGCATCGCGCGTTCGGGCAAAGGCCTCAACGAAAGCTTCACCGTACGGAAGATCTCCTTCGGCGAAGGCGTTGAGCGGGTCTTCCCGGTCTACTCGCCGCTGGTGGATTCCATCGAAGTGGTCCGCCGCGGTAAAGTCCGTCGCGCCAAACTCTACTATCTGCGCGGCCGTCGCGGGAAGTCGGCTCGGATCACCGAGAAGGTGGATCAAAAAGCCCGCGCACAAGCCAAAGAGCGCAAAGCGAAGAACAAATCTTCCTCTTAAAAAGCACGCGCTCGCGTATCGTCTCAGTGCAACTGGTGCGCGAGCACATCCATCTTGCATTCACCCAATCCGACGCGCAGGCACTGTTCGGTTAACTCGAACACCACGCCCGCGTTGCGTTGGGGGATGAAATGAAAAACAAAATAACGACTCTGGCAGCGTCTGCATGCGCTGCTTTCGCGCTCGCTATGGGCAGCCAGGCCAGCGCCCTGATCCTTACCGTCAATGGCGGCTCGGCAACGATCGAATGTACGCCGACCTGCACGGGCTTCACGGGCGGCGGTGCGCCATCAGTGCCAACGGGCCTTGCGACGTTTTCGAGCTCGGCAGCCGATATCTATGATGTCTCTCCGTCCAGCGAGGCGAGTGAAGCTTCGGCGATCGCGCTTCTCACCGGCACCAGCCCGGTATCAGCGGTTTCTGTCTCGTTGACCCGCGTTGAGACCAATGACGTGCCGACCGCAAATTTCAGCACCACCGCTGACGTTGTGGCGTTCAAGCTTGGGCTCGGACATTTCTTTGTGAAAAACGAGACCGGTGGGCTGATAAACTACATCTTCACCCAAGCCGATGGCCGGACGGGCGCGGGCGCGGGATTGAGCCACTATACCGGCTTTGACCTTGGAGACACCCCGACGGACCCCGTGCCGCTGCCAGCAGCAGCGCTCCTCTTCTTGGGCGGCGCGGGCTTTTTCGGTGGACTTCGCCACCGCGCCAAGAAAACCGCATAACGGGCGACCGCAGGCCAAACGGCCTGCATCCCTGACAATAAGACCGCGCCTCTGGCCTCCCCTGGAAAGTGGAGCTAGAGGCGTTCCTTTTTGTGGCGAAGGGATTTCGCGCGACATGTCCGACCCGCTTTTCCGGCAAGTCACTCTGATCGGCGTTGGCTTAATCGGCGCCTCATTGGGCCACGCGATCAAGCGTGGCACGCTGGCCGAACGTGTCGTCGGCTATGCACGCCGACCCGAAACGCGAGCGAAAGCGCTGGCGCTCGGTGCCATCGATCATGGCGCTGACACGCTCGCCGCGGCAGTAAAAGACGCCGACCTCGTCATCCTCTGTACGCCTGTGGGCAGCTTCTCCGCGATTGCCAAAGAGATGGCCCCGAACCTTAAACCTGGCGCGATCGTCAGTGATGGTGGCTCGGTCAAATCTGCCGTGGTCGAGGCGGTGGGGCCGCATCTGCCCAAGGGGGTTCACTTCGTCCCCGCGCACCCTGTGGCGGGGACGGAGAATTCAGGCCCCGAAGCAGGCTTCCCAGAGCTATATGACGGCAGGTGGTGCATCCTCACCCCGCCCGAAGGGACGGCGCCCGAAGCGATCGAAAAGGTCAAAACCTTTTGGGAAGGGTGCGGCGCGACGGTCGAGACAATGACCCCGGCCCATCACGACCTCGTGCTGGCGATCACCAGTCACATCCCGCACCTTATCGCCTACAACATTGTCGGCACCGCCGCGGACTTGGAAACGGTCACCGAAAGCGAAGTGATCAAATATTCCGCAGGCGGCTTTCGCGACTTCACGCGCATCGCGGCCTCTGACCCGGAGATGTGGCGCGACATCTTCCTGACGAACAAAGACGCGGTGCTGGAGATGCTGGGACGCTTCTCTGAAGACCTCTCCTCGCTCCAGCGCGCGATCCGCTGGGGCGATGGCGATGCGCTGTTCGATCTCTTCACGCGCACCCGCGCCATCCGCCGAGCGATCATCGAAGCAGGGCAGGATTAAGGCCATTCGCAATCTACGCGGCATAGAAATCAAACGATTAAGCAACGGTCAGTTTGCGGTACAATTTTCTAGGAAGGCGTCCATCTCGCGCAGAAAAATCTCGCGGTTATTCCCCACTGTGAGGAAATGATTGCCCTGTGGCAACTCAACATACTTGAACGTCTTGTCTTCTCTCTTGAGAGCCCGGGCCATCGACCGACCCTCTTCTACATCAACAACGGTATCGGCTTCGCCTTGGACCAACAGCACCGGGATATTTATATCCTTAGCAAGACGATCTGGGGAGTTTTCGCGCATCATTGCTCGGTCTGCCCAAAGGCGGCCAATGTGCCGGGTCGCATAAGCACCGCCAATATACTTCCGTGCATTTCGGACAATTCTATCGAGGTTCGTCGGAGCCGCAAAACTTATCGCACACTGATAGACATCAGGGGTCTTTGCTGCACCCATCAACGCTGCGTAACCGCCGTAAGAAGCACCCGCGATCACCAGTTTTTCCCTAGCAGCATAACCTTCCTCGATAAGCCAAGCTGCACCATCGCTGATGTCGTCTTGCATTGCCTGCCCCCACTGACGCTCGCCGGCTTTTTGAAACGCCTCACCATATCCCACCGACCCGCGAAAGTTCATTTGAAGGACCCCGTAGCCCCGGGAGGCGAAAAATTGTGCCCACCAATCAAAGCCCAAAAAATCTCGAGCGTGAGGTCCCCCATGAGGCAAGACGACGAAGGGGAGGGCTGCCGCCTCGTCAAGAGACGTCATTCCATGCGGCAGCGTTATATAAGCCGAAATTGGAACTCCGTCGCGGGCTGTATATGTGGTCTGAACAACTGTAGACAGATCAATATTGGCGAGCGCAGGACGGTTCTGTGATAATGGGATGAGCTCACCACGCTCGATATCATAAATGAAGTATCGACCCGGATCTTTTGGCGACTCCACATAGACAACAGCGTGCGTATAGCCCGCGTTGAATGAGGTCAAAGAGACGGACTGATCCTCGAATACGGCTTTGAGTTCGAGCTGAACTTCTCGGGCGCGCGTTCCAGGCAACCAGTAGACGCTGGTTTCATCGTCGTAGATTCTGATGCCGATCACTTGACCGTCGGAGTGTTGGACAACCGACTCTATCTCGACGATGTCGCTGCCCCAAACTCTTTCAAGCATCTGGTCACTCGCCACATCGTACAAATAAAGCGCACCCAGATCACTCTCGTGCGTAGACAGAACATATGCTTGCCCCGGCGCTGGCGGGAACCCAGGCACTTCAAAGCGAGGCTGATCCGGAGCGATTCGATGACTGCGATCAATCCATTCTCCCTCAGCGTCTTTCATTATCAGAACGGGGGTTTGCCGATCTGTCTCTAGGCCCCAGCCGTAACGAACCTCACCATTTTGATCTGCGCCCCAGCGGAGAATGTTTGGCCGGTCATCTTGAACACGATAGTGGCGTGCAGATGCGTCGAGGGGGACCCTGTAAACACGCTGGTCGTAGCCTCCGTATTCTATCAAAATGTGGTTCTTGTCATTCGGCAAAATACTGACAAAACTGTCTTGGATTTGCTGAGGGATATGCACAGACCGAAAGCGATGCATCTCGGTACCCTGCCGCGGTTGCTCGAAGAGAGGGAAAGTCTCTTGCGTATCTGGGTTCAGCATCATCAGTCGCGTCTCGACCGTGTCCGTCCCATAGCGTGACGCGGCATATTCCAGACTAAAGACGATCGCGTCATCCCTTTTCCAGAAGGGTCGCTTGATCCGAACACGATCCGTATCCGCAGCCGAAAATAGAAGATTTGTGCCAGCAGTAAGGTCCAGCACAACCGTTGAGTATGCGGTGGCGTCCCCCTCACGATACTGGGCCAGAATTCTGTCGCCCCCGGGCGAAACAAAGACGTTTCGCCACACGGGCAGTTCCGCATATGCTTCGAGAGGAGGCGTCTGAGCTGTGACCGGCGGACCAAAAAATACATGCGCCGCGATCAACAGCGCCCAAACTTGCCTCATCATCTTTCCCCACTACGCAACGCGGTACTGGCATTAGTCCAGCATAAACAAACGTGTTGGCCAAGTTAGGTGTAGGTACCAGTTCACAGAAATTGCCTTTTTTGCTGCGAGAACTCCTCACCAATTTAGGAAACCTGCGTGGATCACGCGGCGAGTATTGCTCACCTACGGACCCGCGACGATGGCGACGCTTGCGGGCTCGATCGTTTCCCGAATAGGAAATTGCATGGCTTACACTGCTGCCCTTGAGACCATGCCGCCCACCATCACGGGCCGGGCCGGACACGACGCTCTAGACCCCGTCGCGCCCCAGGATGACCTGGCGTTTCACGCGCTTTTGTATCCGAATCGATCCTTGAGCCCTGTGGGCTTTCGCCGGTTGATGGCCATCGTACTGAGCGTGAATCTCGTAAACGCGATTGTGTACTTCACCATGGGCGCATGGCCGGCCAGCATCTTCTGCATCGTGGACGTGATCATCGTCTGGCTCGCCTTCCACATCTCTTATGGACAAGGGCGGCGGCACGAGCGGCTGATGCTGACGGACGAGGCGCTGTGGGTCTCTCGCGTCCTCCCGTCGGGCCATGAAACCCGCTGGAAACTGAACCCATACTGGGTCCGGGTTGAGATTGATCGCCCGGTGGAGCACGAGACGCATCTGCGGCTCGTTGAGAAGGGCAAGACGCTGATTGTCGGCAGCTTTTTATCGCCGAAGGAGCGCGGCGAAGTGGCCGATGCGTTGAAAGAAGCCCTCCGCGCGCGGCGCGCCTAACGCAGCATTGCCCTGCGACAATGACTGTGGGCATATCGCCCCCATCAGCAGGTAGGCTTTTCAATGATCGGCTATGTCCTTTTTGTGGCCCTCGTTTTGGGCGGCGCCTACGGGGTCTACTTCTTCTGGCGTCGACGCGTGGATGCGGAAATCGAAGAAGGCGCCCGCGTAGAATACGATTTAATCTCACGGGGCGACCCCGCGCTGCTCCAGGGGCTGGACCTCCCGCGCTTCACCGAGATCTATGCGCGGGTGAACACGCCGCGCTTCCCCGCCTATCAGCTCTTCATGCTGACGATCTTCCTTTTGGGCACCCCAATTATCCTCACCCTGCTCTATGCCTTTAGTGTGATCGGGGTGACCACCGGGATCATTCCGCAATCAAAATCATTGGCCACTGAGCTACAGCTTGGGGCCGATGGTGCGGCCCTGGTCAACCGCGTGAGCCAAGACGCGCTCGCCTACATCCTCCAAGGCTGGAGCGGGTTTTATTACTTCTTTGGCCTCGCCGCCTTTTGGTTGACCTTGGCCTATTTCACCTTGCGGCGGTATCATCTTCGGGCGCCGGGCTCGCTCCGCGAGGAGATTCTCCGGGCGCGTTGAGGGCGCGGGGCTCTTGCCCCCCTTCGAGGACGGTGCCGGCGCGATTTGGATCGTAAACGAATAACCGGTCGCAATACATGCACTCGGCATATCCCTTATCGCCAATGTCGTAATAGACTTTGGGATGGCCAAGCGCGCCACCGGTGCCGACGCAGGAGATGCGCCGCGCGCCGGTAAAATAGACTTCCATCTTCTCGTCGCGATGCACCGCTTCGTTCAAAATATCGTCGAGCGGACGCAAGGGGGCGGGTTCGCTGCCGGCCATGAAACGCTCCTGGCGTAGAGGATCAAAAACTGGCCTCCTCGTGCGTCACGCCGCGAAAAATGGCAAGTGCCACGGCAGCGCAGCATGATGCTTGACCCACCAAGCTGCGGGGCCGACATACCCGAACATGCCTGATGACCAGCGTCTGCCCCCTAGCGCCGAAACCTCGCCAGAGACACAAATGGATTGCGCCATCGTCGCAAAGGGCGTGCGCAAGGTTTATCCGGGCAATAAGAAACAACCGCCGAAAGAGGCGCTGAAGGGCATCGACCTTTCCATCCCCCGCGGCTCGGTCTTTGGGCTGCTCGGGCCCAATGGCGCGGGCAAGTCGACCTTCATCAACATTCTCGCAGGGCTGGTGATCAAATCCGCCGGCAATGTGTCGATCTGGGGCTTCGACATCGACAAGAACCCGCGCCAAGCGCGCGCCTCTCTCGGGGTGGTGCCGCAAGAGATTTCAACCGACGTGTTCTTCACGCCGAAAGAAGGGCTGGAGATCCAAGCGGGGCTTTACGGCGTGCCGAAGGAACAGCGGCGCACCATGGAAATCCTTCGCGCGCTGGGGTTGGAAGATAAAGCGGATGCCTATGTCCGCATGCTCTCCGGCGGGATGAAGCGCCGCCTGCTGGTGGCCAAGGCCATGGTGCATTCACCGCCTGTACTCATCCTCGATGAGCCGACCGCCGGGGTGGACATCGAGCTGCGCAAACAGCTCTGGGAACAAGTGATGATGCTGCACGACCAGGGCGTGACCGTCATTCTGACCACCCACTACCTCGAGGAAGCCCAAGAGCTCTGTGACACCATCGGCATCATCCACAATGGCGAGGTGAAAACTGTGAAGCCCAAGGATGAGCTTCTGCAGAGCCTCGACCGCAAATCGCTGATGATTGTGCCAGAGAATGACGAGATGACCGTACCCACCCTTGGGCCGAACATCACCGCCGACATTAAAGGCGGCGCGCTCTATGTGTCCTACCGCCCCAGTGAAACGCGGATCAGCGACATCCTTGCGGCCGTCAATCAAGCGGGTATTCAGGTGAAGGACCTTTCCACCGTCGAGGCGGACCTTGAAGATGTCTTCTTGGAACTGACATACGGCGCTGACGAAGCGGGGACATTATGATGTTTCACGTGGCCGCTTTCTTCGCGATCGCCGGGCTTTCCCCAACGTCGGACCCTGCGGCGTGTATCGCCATCGAGAGCGATGCCGAACGGTTAAGCTGTTATGATGAAGCGCTCGGCAGATCGCCTGAGAAGATTGAAGCGGCCGTTATTGAGGACTTTGGCAAACCAGCCGAAAAACCTGTCGGGCCGGATGAAATTGTTCTGGATGTAAAAGAGGTGAAGGTGAACCGCAGCGGCACCGCAACCGTCTTCCTCACCAATGGCCAAGTCTGGCAGCAGCTCGATTCGGATCGTGTCGAACTTTTCATTTCAAAAAAGACGCCAGCGTTGACGGCGACCATTAAGAAGGCTGCACTCGGCAGTTATCGGATGCGGATTGAGCCAATTGGCCGAACAATCCGTGTCCGTCGCATCAATTAGCGCTCTCTCGTGAGGCGCGACGAAAAAGGAGTGTCTTGGATGGTTCGTTCCCTATTCGCCGCTATTGCCTCGCTGGGCTTGGCTTTTGGCGGCGCGCTGGCGCAGCCCCCCCTTGCGGCAAAACTGAACGACGCCACCTCCGGCCCCTCCGCCGTTTCGCTTTGGCGGACCGGTGATGCGGACACAACGATCTATCTGATGGGGACGGTGCATGTCCTCGATCCCACAATTGATTGGCAGCACCGGATATTCGAGGAAGCTTGGGCCTCGGCTGACACGCTGATCCTCGAAACCGATGTGACCAGCCCAGAGGCGCAAAAAACGCTCATAAAAGAGCTGAACACGCATGGCTTCAACGCACCGGGCACCACCCTCGCCACGTTTTTCACCGATGAAGAGGTACAACGTATCGACAGTGCGCTGTCTGATATCAATCTGACTGTCGCTTCCATGGCGCCCATGCGACCCTGGCTCGCGAATATTCAGGTGGCGAACACCGCGATGATGTCCGTTGGCGGCTCTGTTGAAGGCGGGCTTGAAATCGTGCTGACCGCCCGCGCGAATGAGCAGGGGAAATCGATCGAGTATTTCGAGACCGTCTCCGAACAATTGTCGATGATCGCCGCGCCGGGGGATGAAGCATGGGCCGAAGCCCTGCTCGTCAGCGCCGAGGATCTGTCGGACGTCGATGCCTATTTCGCTGATCTCATTGGCGCATGGTATTCTGGCAATGAAGCGCGCCTCGACGTCCTCATGACAGAGGCGCTGGAGACCAGCCCGTCGGTGGCTGAGTCACTTCTTTACGAGCGGAACGAGAATTGGGCGCGGCAGCTCGATCGTATCATCGAGAAAAAGCGGGGCACCTATTTTGTCGCCGTCGGCGCCGCGCATTTGGTCGGTGAGCGGAGTATTCAGGACTATCTCAAAAAGCGTGGGCATAATACACGGCGCCTCAATTAACGCGCACTAGCCCGCCAGGTGATCTGCAATCCGCACAACGAGCTTCTCAGAGAGCTCGACCTTCGTCATGTCGTCCCACGCTTCCTCGCCGTCGTCATCAATGATCGAGACGCGATTTCGGTCACCACCCATCGTCTCTGTTCCAGGGGAGACATCATTGGCGATGATCCAGTCGCACTTCTTCCGCAACCGCTTCGCCTCAGCGTGACCGATAACATCATCCGTTTCCGCCGCAAAGCCGATCACCAGCTGTGGCCGACCGGACGACATTTGTGAGACGCTTGCGAGAATATCCGGGTTTTCAGATAGCGGAATATTGGTAAGCCCGCCGCGTTCTTTCTTGATCTTATGGGATGTTTCGATTTCAGGCCGGTAGTCCGCCACCGCGGCGCACATGATCGCGACATCAGCTGGCAAGGCCTCTTCACAGGCAGCCAACATATCCCGCGCTGTCTCTACACGAATGATCTCAACACCCTTGGGCGGCGCCACCGCGACCGGGCCACTCACAAGGGTGACGCGGGCACCGGCTGCCGCACATGCCGCCGCGATCGCATAGCCTTGTTTGCCCGATGAGCGATTGCCGATGAACCGCACCGGATCGAGCGGCTCATAGGTTGGCCCGGCCGTGATCAGCACATGCCGACCCGCCAAGGCACCTGCTGGGCTCGCCTCGGCCTCCTCAATGGTCAGCGGTAGCGTCGTCGGCTGGGTCAGCGCGGTGCGGACTGCAGCCACGATGGCCTCAGGCTCTGCAAATCGCCCTGGGCCCGTCTCCCCACACGCCATCTCGCCTTGCTCAGGGCCAACAAACAGAGCCCCATCCGCCCGAAGCTGCGCGACATTGCGTTTCACCGCTGGGTGCAGCCACATGCGCACATTCATCGCAGGCGCGTACATCACTTTCTTGTCCGTCGCGAGCAACAGGGTGGACGCCAAATCATCCGCATGCCCATTCGCCGCCTTGGCCAACAAATCTGCTGTGGCCGGTGCACACAAAACGAGATCCGCGGCGCGACTGAGTTCGATATGACCCATCTCGGCCTCATCGGTGAGATCGAACAAATCCGTATAGCATTTCGTCTTTGCGAGCCCGGCGACAGACAATGGCGTGATGAACTCTCTGCCCCCCGCGGTGAGAACCGGGGTGACTTTGACCCCCGCCGCTTGCAGCTGGCGCACCAACATCAGCGATTTGTAGGCAGCGATGCCGCCGCCAATGATCAGTAATACGGACTTTTGCGCCATTTCGGCGTTCCTTCTTTCTTTTGCCGACCCGTCTATGCGGCGTTCTTATCTTTTGGGGCGGTGCGCCGCTTCCCTTTGAGCGCCTCTGCCAACCGGTCCACTGTTTCATCCGACAGGCTGATCCCGCCATCGAGCAATTGCTGCGCAGCCTCCTCTGCCGCGGCGGCGAACTGCGGAAACGCTTCGAACAGCGACCGGGCGGCCTCTGCGTTGATCTTCGCCTTCTCGATAAACCCGCGGGGGCCCAACCGGTCAGAGATATATTTCTTCACCACCGGCTCGGCCGTTTCCCACAGATTGATCTGCGGGTCGATGATCCGTGCCACCCCCTCCACCACCACCATGGTGCGCTGAAGCAGCACCAATTCAGGGCGTAAGTGCATGTCGAATACATCTGTCACATCAAACAGCTGCTGCAGCACGCGTGACATATCCATATTGTCCGCGTTACGACCAAAGATCGGCTCACCCACCGAGCGGAGCGCCGTGGCGAAGGCATCAACCGAGTAATGCGGCGGCACATAGCCGGCATCGAAATGCGCCTTCGCCGCGGCGCGGTAGTCGCGCCGGATAAACCCGTAGATGATCTCCGCGAAGACCCGTCGTGCCTCCTCGTCCAACCGGCCCATAATGCCGAAATCGATCAGCACAAGTTTGCCTTGGCGATCGATCAGCAAGTTGCCCTGATGCATATCCGCATGGAAAAACCCATCTTCAAGCGCCTGGCTGAGAAAGCTCCGCATCACGAGCTTTGCGAGCTCGACCCGATTGATGCCGCGCCGTTCGATCTCCTCGACCTGGGTGACATTGATGCCGTCGATCCATTCGAGCGTCAGCACACGCCGGGAGGAGCGTTCCCAGATCACCTCGGGCACGCGGATATCGGTGTCGCCCCGCAAATTCTCTGAAAGCTCGGAGGCGGAGCCCGCCTCGATCCGCAGATCGAGCTCCACTTCAGCCGCATCTGAAAGGGTGCGCACGAACTTTACCGGCTCCATCCGGCGGGCAGCGGGCACGAGACGCTCAATGATTTTCGCCCCCAAAAGAAACGCGCGAAATTCGCGGCGCGCCTTTTGTTCGATACCCGGGCGCAACACTTTCACCGCCACGTCAGTGCCGTCGGGCAAGCGTGCCTTGTGAACCTGCGCCACCGACGCCGCCGCGATGGGATCGCTGAAGCGATCAAAGAGCACATCAATCGGCTTGCCCAATGCCCGCTCGATTTCAGCCTTTGCTTGCTCGACCGGGAAGGCCGGCATGCGATCTTGAAGCGCGCCCAAATCATCCGCCATCTGAAAGCCGATAATATCGGGCCGTGTCGCCAAGAGCTGGCCGAAC
>CAYFHK010000043.1:0-19984 GCA_964342585.1 uncultured Caulobacterales bacterium
GTCGAATTTCTCAAATGTCTCCGGCTCGCGCACGAGGCTGGCAAAGGGCGCGAAGCCGGTGCCTGTCGAGAACATATAGAGCCGCTTGCCCGGGGTCAGCGCGTCCAGCACCAAGGTGCCGGTGGGCTTTTTGCCCACAAGGACGCCATCACCCGGTTGGATTTTTTGCAGCTTTGAGGTGAGGGGGCCGTCCTCCACTTTGATGGAGAAAAACTCCAGCTCCTCATCCCAAGCGGGGCTGGCGATCGAATAGGCGCGCAAAACTGGCTTCGCCTCGCCCGCAAGCCCGATCATCACAAACTCGCCCGAACGGAAGCGCAGTGATTGCGGCCGTGACGTCCGGAACTTGAATAGTCGATCCGTGTAGTGATGAACCGAAATCACTTCTTCTGTCGTGAACGCAGATGACATACTAAAGACCCCTAAAGTCCCGGGTAACGGCGCAACCCATCTATAAAGAACCGAGGATATGGACGGGCTTGGCGCAATCGATCAACCCCGAGCTTCTAATAGCGATTGTAGTCTAGCTAGAAGAAGAGGACTTCATTGCCCATTGAGGCTTTTTCCCTAGGGTGCGCTATATAGGCGGGGTCGAGAGAGCGCTTCTCTCTTGGGCCCAACATGCCTATATGCCGGGGAAAGCCATTTTGAGTGACGCAATGCTACTAAAGATGCTCAAGGCGAAGATTCATGGCGCGACGCTGACCATGACAGACCTCCATTATGAGGGGTCGATCGCCATTGACGCGGAAATTTTGTCGGCGGCGGGCATTTTGCCCCATGAGCATGTCGATGTGTGGAACGTGACCAATGGGGCGCGTTTGTCCACCTACGCGCTTGAAGCCGAAGCGGGTTCTGGTCAGATCATGCTCAACGGGGCCGCCGCCCGCTTGGCCCATGCCGGGGACAAAGTGATCATCACCACATTCGCCCATATCGATGGTGCGGAGGCGCGCAACTACAAACCGACCGTTTTGTTGATGAACGCCGACAACACGATCGACCGGGTGATCTGATTTGGGGGGGTGTTCCAGGGGATTGGGCCCGCGTGGCAGCAGTTTTAGGCGGATCGCCTCGGCCGTTTTTGCCCTTTTGGCGCTGGCGGCTTGCGCGACAACGCCGATTTCCGATTTCAGCGAGGCGGCGGTGGCCGCGCGGCTGGAAACCGATCTGACAATCCTCGCCAGCGATGATTTCGAAGGCCGCGAGGCCGGAACGGAAGGCTATGATGCCGCCGCGAGTTATCTGGTCCACGAATTCCGCAAAATTGGCCTGAAGCCCGCCGGCGAAAACGGCCGCTTCCTTCAACCCGTGCCGCTGCGCCGAGCCTATGCGGTGGACCGCGATGCTGCGATGTCGATCGATGGCGACCAGCTCATCCTGCACGGCGATTACATCACGCTTCCCGCGCCTGATGCCGTGAAGGCGCGCGTCACCGGTGAACTGGTCTTTGTTGGCTATGGCGTCGATGCCTTGCGCTTTAATATGCGCAGCTATTGCGACATCGATGTGGAAGGGAAGATCGTTGTCTTCCTCCGGGGCACGCCGCCGGGCCTTCCTTCAGAGGAAGCCGCACATTTGAACAAGCTGACCACCAAAATGGCCGCCGCGGCAGAGGCGGGCGCCATCGGTGCCATCGTGGCCTCCCCCACAGATGCTTCAACGGATCGGGGTCGCGCCCGGATGATGCGCGAGGCGCGACGGGTCGATCATCGGTGGATCGCACCGCCAGAAGCAGCTGCTGATATCCAGCCCCGCGCGATGCTGACCCGCAGCGGCACGGAGAAGCTTTTGGCCGGGACCGGCATCGATATCGACGCGCTTTTTGCCGGGCAGGTCTCAGCACGCCCGTTGGGGAAGATGGCGACCCTGGAAACCCGCTCGCGTTATGAGGATTACACTTCCGCCAATGTGATGGCGATGATCGAAGGGTCTGATCCGAGCTTGCGCGATGAAGCGATCGTGCTTTCCGCCCATCTCGACCATATCGGTAAGCTCAACGCGATCGATGAGGATCGCGATTTGATCAACAATGGCGCGATGGACAATGCCTCGGGCATTGCCATCCTTCTCGAAGTGGCGCGCCGTTTTGCGGCCGCAGACGCGCCGCCGCGACGCAGCGTGGTCTTCGCAGCGGTGACAGCGGAGGAGCGCGGCCTTCTGGGGTCTGACTATTTGGCGCAATTCCCGCCGGCGGCGCTCCCGAAAATGGTGGCCAACGTCAATTTAGACATGCCGATCCTGCTGCACGATTTCACCGACGTGATCGCCTTTGGCGCCGCGCATTCAACGCTCACGGACATTGTGGCGGACGCCGCGGCGGCAGAAGGGGTGTCGATCACGCCTGACCCGGTGCCCGAAATGGCGCTGTTTGTGCGCTCCGATCACTATAGCTTTGTGAAGGCGGGCGTACCGTCCGTGTTTTTGTTTCTCGGCTTTGACAATGGCGGTGAAGAGTCGTTCCGCAATTTTATGAACACGCATTACCATCAACCCTCCGACCAGCCGGATTTGCCGATTCGCTATGACGTCGGGGCGCGCTTTGCGGCGCTGAATGCGGCGATTGCGGCGGCCTTGGCCAATGCGGATGCAGCACCCGCATGGCATGAGGGTGATTTCTTCGGTGAGACGTTTGGGTTATCAAAGCCTTAGGCAGCCGTCGCGGGGAGGGGCCAAGGAAGATGATTCGCGAGCTTTTTTCTCGCCGATTTGGAGGAGGTCCGGATCTCGTCGATCCGAACGTGCCTTATCTTTATGCGTCGTATAGTCGACATGACCTCGCCGTCGCTGACGCTTTAACGCGTGCGTTGGCCGACAAGAGCATCTTGGTGAAATCTGAGCGCACCGATATTGAGGCGGGCACGGATTGGCGCGTAGAAATCAGAAAGCTCATCGACGGCGCCGCGGGCTATCTCATTTTTTGGTCGCCGAGTTCAATCGATAGCTATTGGCTATCGCAGGAGGCGATCGAATTCGGCCGCGATGGCGCGCCGGTTGTTCACATCCTTATTGATGGCCTGGATCCCAATCTGGTGCGGGCGCGCTTTCACAGCCAAAATCTCCGCGATGGTGATTTTATCGTCTGGGATGGCGACAGCAATTCCGCAGCTGCCAATGTGGTCGCCGCATTTCCGGCATTAGCCACATCAGGCCAAGGACAGCGACGCCGATCGGCGCCTCAGCGTGAGCGGAATAAGGGCCGAGCCTTTTTGAGTTATACCGAGACGGATACGCCCTTCGTGGAAGAACTGGTCAGCTATCTGCGGGGCCAGACTTTCACATATTGGGAATATCAGGACGGAGATCGCAATTTTGATCTGTCAACATTCAAGGAACTCGAGGAGCAGATCAAATCCTCGCAAGCGGTTCTTTGCGTGCTATCACCAGCCTGGCGCGAGAGCGATTGGACCATCAAGGAATATTTTTACGCCAAGCGAATTGGCAAGCCGACCTTCTTGTTGATGTTCGCGGATCCGGGACCCACCCTCGCGATTGAGGGCGAGACGTATATCGATTTAGCCAAGGATCGCGAAAAAGGGTTCAAGCAGCTCTCTAAGGAACTGCGAAAGCGGGGTTTCTGACCTCGACATATTGTTTGTTCTTGACTTGTTCTCATGTGCGGCGATATCCTGCCGCCATGCTTTGTGAACTGACCATCCAAGATATCGTGCTGATCAAGCAGGCGCGCCTGTCGCTGGGCCACGGCCTTTCGGCGCTGACAGGGGAAACGGGCGCTGGCAAATCAGTGCTGCTCGAAAGTCTGTGTCTGGCCATGGGGGGAAAGGCAGATAAGGGTCTCGTGCGCGTGGGCGCGGCGCGCGGCATTGTGACGGCGAGCTTTGAGGTGAAGGCGGACCATCCGGCCTGGGCACTCATGGCCGAGGGCGGGTTGCCGAGGGAAGAGGACGATGAGCTGATCACCCTGCGCCGAGTGCAGCTTGCCGATGGTCGCTCGCGCGCATTCATCAATGATCAAAGCTGTTCGGTGTCGCTCCTGCGGGCCGTGGGGGCGAGCTTGGCGGAAATCCATGGCCAGCACCAAAGCCTAGGATTTTTGGGCTGCGCGGCGCATCGCGAGGTGCTCGACCATTATGCCGAGACGGGCAATGAGCGGCGGGCGGTCGCCTCTGCGTGGAGCCGGTTTGAAGCGGCGCAGGCGGCGCTTTCCTCGTTGGAGGCGGAGCAAGCGTCTGCAGTGCGGGAGGCGGACTTTCTTCGGCATACGGTGGAAACGCTCGAAGCGCTTGGCCCGCAAGCCGGCGAGGAAGCGCAGCTGGCCCAACGCCGTGCGCAATTGATGGCGGCAGAGAAAGTGTCCGGCGATTTGACCGAAGCGACGGCGATTCTCGATGAGGATGGACCCCATCAGCGCTTGGCGAAAGCCGCAGCGCAGCTCGAGCGCGCCGCGGGGCACATGCCCGATGAGGCGGCGTCGCCCTTGCGGGACGCGGTGGCGCGGCTTGATACGGCGCTGGAGGCGTTTGACGAGGCGCGACGCGGCGTGGTGCAGGCGGCCGAGGCATTTGAGTTTGATACAGTCGAATTGCTGGAAACCGAAGAGCGGCTCTTCGCCTTGCGCGCGGCGGCGCGCAAATTCGGTAAAACTCCCGACGAATTGCCAGATTGCCTCGCAAGCAGCGCGCGCGCGCTGTCCTCCCTTGAGCATTCAGCATCGGCACTCGCGGCGGCGCAGGAGAGTTTGGAGGCCGCGCGGGCTGAATATGAGACGGTCGCAAAGGCTCTCAGCGCGCGGCGGGTGGCGGGTGCGCGCCGGCTCGAAAAAGCACTGCGTGCGGAGCTTTCACCGCTCAAGCTGGGGGCGGTGCGGATAAAAGTCGAGGTCAGTGCGGAGGCACCTGGCCCGCATGGGGCAGACCGCGTGGTTCTCTTGGTGTCGACCAATCAGGGACAGCCTTTCTTGCCGCTTCAAGATGTGGCGTCGGGCGGTGAGCTGTCGCGGATCGTGCTCGCGCTAAAGGCCGCGTTGGTGGCGCGGGAAGACAAAGCGTTGATCGTTTTTGACGAGATCGACCAAGGCGTGGGCGGCGCGGTCGCCGATGCAGTGGGCGAGCGGCTTTGCCAATTGGCTGGCACAGCCCAGGTTTTGGTGGTGACCCACAGCCCGCAAGTGGCGGCGCGCGCCCATGAGCACTTTTCGATCGAGAAGAAAGGCGCCAAACACCCCACGACAACGGTCCGCGCCCTGCGGCCGATCGAACGGGTGGAGGAAATTGCACGCATGCTCTCTGGCGCCACAATCACAACAGAAGCGCGCGCGGCCGCGCAGCGTCTCTTGGGCCATGACGGGCCGGGGATGAAAGCCGCGGCGTGAGCGACGAGAAAACGCCGGTCGATCGTTTGACCAAAACGACCGCGGCGGCGGAGCTTTCCCGCCTCGCAAGCGTGCTCGAGGAAGCCGACCAGGCCTATTATGACGCCGCGGATCCGGTCATGACGGATGCGGCCTATGATGCTGCACGTCAGCGTTTTGCCGCGATCGAAGACCGCTTTCCCGATCTCGCGCTGAAGGATGGTCCGTCTTCGCGCGTCGGCGCCGCTCCCAGCGGCCGGTTCGCCAAGGTCCGTCACCGCGTGCCGATGCTGTCTCTCGATAATGCGTTCGACGATGAGGATGTCTTTGAGTTTGTGCGCCGTATTCGCCGCTTTTTGGGCCTCGACGAGGCGGAAACTGTCGCGCTGACGGCGGAGCCGAAGATCGATGGCCTCTCGGCGAACCTACGGTATGAGAACGGACGATTTGTGCTCGGCACCACGCGCGGCGACGGCACGGTTGGCGAGGACATCACGCAGAACCTCGCGACCATCGAAAATATCCCCGCAACGCTCAAAGGCGCACCGGATATCTTGGAGGTGCGGGGCGAGGTGTACCTCGCTAAATCCAGTTTTGAGGCGATGAACCGTGATCTTGCCGCCGCCGGTGAAAAGGTTTTTGCCAACCCACGGAATGCCGCGGCCGGCTCGTTGCGGCAAAAGGATCCAAGCGTCACGGCGCGGCGGCCATTGCGGTTTTTCGCTTATAGCTGGGGCGAGGTCTCAAGCCCGCTTGGCGAGACCCAAAGCGAAGCGGTTGCGCGGCTAAGCAAGCTTGGTTTTGAAACCAATGGCTTGATGATCCGTGTCGAGACGGCCGAAGCAGCCATTGCGCATTATCGCGAGATCGAGGCGCAGCGCGCCACGCTCGATTACGATATCGATGGCGTCGTCTATAAGGTCGATCGGCTCGATTGGCAGGAGCGGTTGGGCATTGTCACGCGCGCGCCGCGCTGGGCAGTTGCGCATAAGTTTTCCGCCGAGCAGGCAACGACCATCCTAGAGCGGATTGATATCCAAGTCGGCCGTACCGGGGCGCTCACGCCCACAGCGCGGCTCAAACCCGTGACGGTCGGCGGCGTCGTGGTGTCGAACGCCACGCTCCACAATCAGGATGAGATTGAACGCCTTGACGCACGCGAGGGCGATACGGTCATTGTGCAGCGCGCCGGAGATGTGATCCCGCAAATCGTCGAGGTGGTCAAAGACCAGCGGCCGAAGTCTGCAAAGCCCTACGTCTTCCCCGAAAAATGTCCCGTCTGCGGGTCAGAGGCGGTGCGTGAGCATAATCCGCGCACGGGCGAACCCGACGTGGTGCGGCGCTGCACAGGCGGTCTGATCTGTCCGGCGCAAGCGATTGAGCGGCTCAAACACTTCGTCTCGCGCCGCGCCATGGATATCGATGGGCTTGGCACCCGGCAAATCGAGGATCTCTTTGGCCGGCATATGATCAGTGAGCCCGCCGATATTTATACGCTCGAACAACGACATCGCGACGGCGTTTTCGATGTGCCGGGCACGTCCGATCTTCAGCGATATAAACGGCTGGCCCCCACCAAAACGCAACCCGAGCGCTGGGTGAATGAGGTTACGAATCAAACCTCCCTCAACAATTTGTTCGCCGCGATCAATGAGAGCCGAACCCGCCCGCTGCCGCGGTTTTTGTTCGCCCTTGGCATTCGTCATGTGGGCGAGGTCACGGGGCGACTATTGGCACAGCAATATGGTTCAGCGCCCGCCTTCGTGGCGGCGGGAAAAGCGTTGGCTGCCGGGAATGAGGCAGAGCGCGCGGCGCTGGTGGCGATTGACGGGATTGGCGAGACCGTCGCGGAAGCCATGGCGCAATTCTTCCATGAGCCGCGCAATATCGAGGCCATCGACCGGTTGTTAGAGGAAGTCGACCCCGCGCCTGTCGAAGCGCCGGCGACAGAGAGCGCCATCAGTGGGAAGACGGTCGTCTTCACCGGCAAGCTTGAGGAGATGTCACGCGACGAGGCGAAGGCGCGGGCGACAGCGCTCGGGGCGAAGGTCTCGAGCAGTATTTCTGCGAAAACCGATATTCTGGTCGCGGGGCCTGGCGCAGGCTCAAAACTCAAAAAGGCAGAGGAACTCGGCATCCGCACCCTGACGGAAGCCGAGTGGTTGTCATTGGTTGCGGGCGAGGGCTGAGACGCTTAAGCGAGGGGCGCCGTGCGCTCTTTCAACCAACCGGCCACATCGGCCGGCAATGTGTCGTGCAGCTTTTCCCAAACCGCCCGATGATAGTCATCGACCCACTTGTGTTCCTCCGCCGTCAAGAGGGCCGGATCGATGAGTTCGCGTTCGAGCGGCGCGAAGGTAATGGTCTCGAAGCCCAGCATCTCGCGATCACCGCCCGCGACAGGCTGTGGCGGCGTCACGATAATGAGATTTTCGATCCGTATACCAAACTCCCCGGCTTTATAGTAACCAGGCTCGTTCGAGCAGATCATGCCGGGCAGCAGCGCCTGAGTATTTGCCGCTTTTGAGATGCGCTGCGGCCCTTCGTGTACGCCCAAAAAGCTGCCCACGCCATGGCCAGTGCCGTGATCGTAATCGAGCCCCGCGCGCCACAGGGGATCTCGGGCGAGGGCATCCAATTGATGGCCTGTCGTGCCCTTGGGAAATTTTGCGGTCGCCAAGGCAATATGCCCTTTCAGCACCAGCGTGTAGGCGCGGATCATTTCATCGGTTGGGGTGCCCACGGCGATGACGCGGGTGATGTCCGTCGTGCCATCCTCATACTGACCACCTGAGTCGACGAGGTAGAGCGAGTTTATATCGAGGGTCTTATTGCTTTGCGTATTCACCCGGTAATGCGGGGAGGCGCCGTGACCGCCAGCCGCTGAAATCGTGTCGAAGCTGATATCTTTGAGCTGGTTGGTCTCCATCCGGAAGCTTTCGAGCTTTTGCGCCGCGTCGATCTCGGTGATGGTCTCTTTCTCGGTGGTCTCAGCGAGCCAGTGCAAAAAACGTGTCACGGCGACACCATCGCGAACATGTGCCGTCCGCGTGCCATCGAGCTCCGCTGCATTCTTTGTGGCACGGGGCAGTGCACACGGATCATCGTCTTCCAACAGGGTGGCGCCCGCATGAGTGAGCGCGTGAAGAAAAGCGACTGGGACCAGGGAGGGGTCGACCATCACCGTTTTTTGGTCGGTGCCCAGGCTTCGCAAATAATCGAGGACCTGCGCCTCCGCATGGAGTTCCACGTCGGGACCGAGATGATCAACCAGCGGGCCTGAAACCTTTTGCGGGTTGAGGAAAAGCGCGGCGGTGCCATCGGCCTCTAAAACGGCACGGCCGAGCGGCAGTGGGCTCGCATGCACGTCGCCGCCCCGGATATTAAAGAGCCAGGCGAGCGAGGTGGGGGCCGTGAGCAAGACCGCGTCCGCGCCGGCCTGTGTGATCTTCTTGGCCAACCGTTGCCGCTTATCGGCTGACGCTTCACCGGCAAATTCAAGCGGGTGCGGACGAACGGTCGCCGTGGGCGGTGCAGGCTGATCATCCCATGCGGCATCGATCGGGTTTTGATCCACCGGCTGCAAGGTGAAGCCGGCGCGTTTGGCGGCGTCCTCGAATGCTTTGAGGCCAGACCGCGCGTGCAGGAAGGGATCATACCCAATCACGCTGCCCTTGGGCGCATTCTCTTCAAGCCATTCGGCAGGTTTGGTCTCGCCGCTGTCGTGCAATGAGAAGAGCGCGTTATCGACTTGCTCTGAAAGTTGCAGCGTATACCGACCATCTGAGAAAATGGCGGCGCTGTCTATCATCACAATGCCAAAGCCTGCGGATCCGGAAAAACCAGAGACCCACATCAGTCGTTCGGCATAGGCCGGTAAATATTCATTCAGATAGGCGTCATCATGAGGCACCAGGAAGCCAGCCAGCCCCATCTTCTTCATCTCATCACGGAGTTTCGGCAAATGCGTCTTTGCGAAAGAACGGTCAGCTGCTGGTTCGAATTGCTGGAACATTGAGACCTCCTGATCAAAACGCCGTGTGGGGGATATAGCCGTTGGATGCACGAAAAACAAAAAGGGGCGTGCGAAAAGCGCGCCCCCCTTCTTTAAGATCGTTGAATGCGTGTGACGCCTAGGCGGCAGCATCTTCCTTTTTCGCCAGGTGCACGTGAATTTCTGCAACCGCATCTTCCAGCGAATATTCACGGACGGCTGCCACTTCGCGGCCAAACCGTTCACGGGCTTGCTCGAACAGTTGGCGTTCTGAATAGCTTTGCTCGGGCTGGTCGTCGGCGCGGTAAAGATCGCGGACCACTTCGGCGACTGAAATCAGGTCGCCGGAATTGATCTTCGCCTCATACTCTTGCGCGCGGCGTGACCACATTGTGCGTTTCACGCGGGCTTTGCCTTCAAGCAGCTTCAGCGCTTCATCGATCTGCTTCGACGTCGACAGATTCCGCATGCCTGATGCAGCCGCTTTCGCGACCGGCACGCGCAGCTTCATTTTTTCGTGATCGAAATCAATCACGAACAGTTCGACATCGATATCGGCAATGGATTGCTTTTCAATGGCCGTAATATGGCCAACGCCATGCGCGGGATAAATGATCTGTGTATTGACTTCAAATGTTTGATTCTTGTCGCGGCGGGCTTCTGCGCGTTTGGCGACCCGAAGCGCCGGGCGCAAAGGCGCGGGCGCGATTTTGGGCTTATCATCGCCCTCATCGGTTTCAATCGGTTCGCTCGAAGCTGTCGAAGGAGCGGCTTTCGCGGCCGCAGTTTTCGTGGCGCTTTTCAAGACTTTCTTCTCGCTTTGATTCTTGGGTTTAGAGGTTGAAGTGGAAGCTTTTCGGGGGCTCGCTGGTTTCGCAGCGGCCGCAGATTTCGCTTTCGTGGTGGTCTTTGCCGCTGTTTTCCGCGCCGCCGGTTTTGCGGCAGAGGCCGCTTTCGTGGCTGCGGCTTTCTTCGTTGCGGTGCGCGAAGCGGTCGACTTTTTCGCGGTTGTCCGTGCGGCGGGCGCCGCGCGTTTCGTGGTGGTCTTCTTCGTCGATTTTTTCGGTGTGTCGGCTTTGGCTGCCGCAGAGGCCGCAGCCGTTTTTGAGGTCGAAGAGGTCGCTTTGCTCATCGCCCTTCCTTTCGTGATATGCCAAGAATGGCCATCGCCTAACAAAAAGGCGCTGAGAGCCAGGCGTGCCGGGATCTCAAAGAAAAAGACCGCCCATGCGGCGGCCTCCGCCTTGTTTCGAACGGACTTCACAGAACCGATCTCATCTCATTCTCATAGCACAAAATATCAAATAATACCAGTGCGCTGTCCGGTGAATTCATGGCAACGCCTCAGCGTGCAGGATCACTCATCGCCGGTGCCCGGCTTTTCGCTGAACATCGTGTCGAGTTTATTCTCAACCTCAGCATATTTATCGGCCTCGGGCATAGCTTCCTTTGCCCGCGTGATGTTCGGCCACATTTCGGCGTATTTCGCGTTGAGCTCCGTCCATTTCCCGTCTGGATCCTCGGTATCGGGCTTGATGGCTTCGACGGGGCATTCAGGCTCACACACACCGCAGTCGATGCACTCTTCGGGTTTGATGGCGAGGAAGTTTTCGCCTTCATAGAAACAGTCGACCGGGCACACCTCCACGCAGTCGGTGTACTTGCACATGATGCAGGCGTCGGTGACGACGTAGGTCATTCGCAGAACTCCAAGCTGAGCTGCTCGCTATATGACGCCTGTGCGGCAATGCAACAAGCCGGTGACATTTTCCTCGTGCGTCGATGACGCATTCGCTAATCGTGAAGGTGGCGTTATATGTTGATCCCATGGAAATGAGTGATCTCGATGAAGAACGCCGCCGGCTTCTCTACCGCGCTATGCATCGTGGGTTCAAAGAGGCCGACATCGTGGTGGGCCAGTTCGCACAAGCGAATTTGGCCGGAATGTCCGATGACGAGCTGAGCGAATTCACCCGACTGCTCGATGTGCCCGACCAAGAGCTCTACGCTTGGGTGATTGGTCGGCATCCTGCGCCTGACAATTTCAACGGGCCCGTCTTGCAGAAAATGCAGGCGTTTGACGTCTCGGCGGCGATTCGCGCGCAGTCCTAGAGACGCGACGCGGTGAGGCGCCGTGTCGGCATTGATTTTCGCGGCGGGGCCGGATAGCTGCGCCGGCCCATCTTTTTGATGCGTGCCGCCCAAGGGGCCCGGCGCGCTTTTTTCGTTGGAGTGCGCAGCAATGGCCTTAGTCTCGGCGACCGCGACGATCTCGCGCGAGCGCGCCTTTCAAGATGACGATGTGTTGACCGTATACGGTGCGCCCGAGGGGGCCGATGCGCTTGCCATCTCCCAAGCCCTGCAGCAGCGCGGCGGGCTGGTTGTGCATATTGCGCGCGATGCGAGCCGCGCCGCGGCGATGGCGGCCTCTGCGGCGTTTTTCGCCCCCAGCGTGCCGGTGCTTCGCCTGCCTGCCTGGGATTGTCTGCCCTATGATCGCATGTCTCCCTCACCGGAGGTGGTGGCGAGCCGGATGGCGGCGCTTGCCGCACTGGCCGCCCATGATGGGAAAACGCCGCTCTTGCTGGTCACCACGGTGGGGGCGGCGGTGCAACGCGTGCCGGCGCGCGCGCTAATCGAAGCGGGGAGCTTTGCGGCCAAGCCGGGCGCCTCCGTCGAGATGGAGACGCTCATCAATTATCTGAGTGCGAATGGGTATGCGCGGGCGTCCACTGTGCGAGAGCCGGGCGAATTTGCCGTGCGCGGCGGCCTGATCGATCTTTTCCCGCCGGGGGCGGAGGAACCGCTGCGCCTCGATTTCTTCGGCGACACGCTGGAGAGCATTCGTGCCTTCGATCCCGTGACGCAGATGACGACGCATCAGCGGCGGGAGCTGAACCTGGCGCCCGCCTCCGAAGTGTTACTCACCGATGAAACCGTTTCGCGCTTTCGCAGCGCTTATCTTAAACGGTTTGGCCCGCCGGGCGATGATCCGATTTATGAGGCGGTAAGTGCCAAGCGTCGCCAAGCGGGGATGGAGCATTGGCTCCCGCTCTTCTACGAGGAGGTGGATACGGTTTTCGACTATCTCGGCGATGCGATGATCTTCACCGATCACCTGGCCGAGGAAGCCGCGCGCGAACGGTTCGATCAAATTACGGATTATTACGAGACGCGGGCGGAGGATCAACGGACCTATGAGGGGGGCGGACTCGATACCGTGCCTTACCGTCCGTTGGCGCCGGATGACCTTTATCTCTCTAATACGCAATATGACGCGGCATTGCAGTCCCGCGCCTTGCGGCCACTGTCTCCCTTTGGTGCGCCCGAAGGCAAGCGCGCCTTTGATTTTGGGGCAAAGCAAGGGCGGAGCTTTGCCGCGGAGCGGGCGGCGAATTTGAACGTCTTCAATGCGGTGCGCGATCATATTGGTGTGATCGTGCCCGATCGGCGCTGTTTCGTTGCGGCGTGGTCGGAAGGATCAGCCGAGCGGCTGCGCAGCGTGTTGGTCGATCACGGGCTGGAGCGGCTGAAAAAAATCGCCTCGTGGACCGATGCTGAGAAGCTCGACCCGACGGAGATCGGTGTCGTTGTCCTCGGGCTTGAGCATGGCTTTGAGACCGGCGAGAGCGTTTTCATCGCAGAGCAAGATATCCTCGGTGACCGCCTGGTGCGGCGTAGCCGGACGAAGCGCGCGGATAATTTCCTAACCGAAGCCGCGTCGCTTTCTGTCAGCGATCTCGTGGTGCATGTCGATCACGGCATCGGCCGGTATGACGGGCTTGAGACGCTCGACGTGCAAGGCGCGCCGCATGATTGTCTCGTCCTGCGTTATCACGGCGGTGACAAGCTGTTCTTGCCCGTGGAGAACATCGAGCTTTTAAGCCGGTTCGGCACGGAAGACCCGAACCACCCGCTCGACAAGCTGGGTGGGGCGTCATGGCAGTCGCGCAAAGCAAAGATGCGCGAACGCATTCGGATGATGGCGGAGGAATTGATCGCCATCGCGGCTAAGCGCGCCACCAAAACGGCGGACACGCTCACACCGCCAACCGGCGCATATGACGAATTCTGCGCGCGCTTTCCCTATGCGGAGACGGACGATCAGCTCAACGCCATTGACGATGTGATCACCGATTTGGGACGTGGGCGACCCATGGATCGGCTCGTGTGTGGCGATGTCGGGTTCGGGAAGACAGAGGTCGCGCTGCGCGCCGCGTTTGTCGCTGCGATGTCCGGTCGGCAGGTGGCGCTCATCTGTCCGACCACGTTGCTCGCGCGTCAGCACTATCGCAATTTCGCCGAGCGCTTCGCAGGCTTTCCGCTCAATGTGCGGCAGCTTTCGCGCTTTGTGTCCTCAAAAGACGCGAGCGCAACACGCGCGGGGCTGAAGGATGGCAGCGTCGATGTCGTGATCGGCACGCACGCCTTGTTGTCAAAGACGGTGAATTTCCGCGATCTCGGGCTGCTCATCATCGATGAAGAGCAGCATTTCGGCGTGAAGCACAAAGAGCGGCTGAAGCAGTATCGCGGCGATACGCATGTGCTGACGCTCACCGCAACGCCTATTCCGCGAACGTTGCAATTGTCGATGACCGGCATTCGCGATCTGTCGATCATTGCGACGCCGCCGGTGGACCGTTTGGCGGTCCGCACCACCATCGGTCCGTTCGATCCGATGATCGCGCGGGAGACCCTGCTGCGTGAGCATTATCGCGGTGGGCAGAGCTTTTATGTGGTGCCGCGCGTGTCTGATCTCAAAGACGTGGCTGAGTTTTTGACCGAGCAAGTGCCTGAGATCAAATTTCGCACCGCCCACGGACAATTGCCAGCAGGCGAGCTCGAAGACATCATGAACGCCTTTTATGATGGCAAATTCGATGTGCTGCTCGCCACCACGATTATCGAAAGCGGCATCGATATCCCCACCGCGAACACGCTGGTCGTGCATCGCGCGGATATGTTCGGCCTGGCGCAGCTTTATCAGATCAGAGGACGCGTCGGCCGGGCAAAACAGCGCGCTTACGCGTATCTGACGACGAGCGCGAAGAAGAAAATGACCGATGGGGCGCAACGGCGGCTCAAGGTGCTGCAATCCCTCGATACGCTGGGCGCGGGCTTTACGCTTGCCAGCCACGACCTCGATATTCGCGGTGCGGGGAACCTTCTGGGTGAAGAGCAGTCGGGCAACGTCAAAGACGTAGGCGTCGAGCTTTATCAGCACATGCTGGAGGAGGCGGTCGCCTCTATGCGCGAGGGCGGCGACGGCATGGATGAGACCTGGTCGCCGCAAATCAATATCGGTACGGCGGTGTTGATTCCCGAAAGCTACGTTGAAGATCTTGATGTGCGGATGTCGCTTTATCGTCGGTTGTCTGATCTTTCAGACGCGCAGGATATCGAGGCCTTTGGCGCGGAGTTGATCGACCGGTTTGGCCCCTTGCCAACGGAGGTCGATCACTTGCTCGAAATTGTGGGCATTAAGGGGCTTTGTCGTCGGGCGATGGCGGCAAAGATCGATGCGGGTCCGAAGGGTGCTGTGATCTCGTTCCGCGAGGATCGCTTCCCGAACCCTGCCGGCCTGGTGGCGTACATCGCCGATACGCCGCTCGACATCAAATTGCGGCCTGATCAAAAGCTTGTGTTCAAGCAAACCTGGCCCGATGAAAAACTTCGGTTGAAAGGATGCAAACGTATCCTGAACATCTTGGCGGATATCGCCGAGGCAACTTGATCAGGCGAAGAGCAGATCTTGCTCCGCTGGCGCAGGCAGATCTTCGAACACGCGGCGCAAGAGGTCTCGCGCGGTTTCTCCGGGCTTGTGCTGTGCCGCGGCATAGCGCGCCGCGAAGGTGCACGGCGTCTCATAGGGGCCGAAGCGCAAATCACGGATCATTTGCGCCGTCGCGTGTAGGGTGCTCCGTGCGCGGTGCACATCCGTTCCTGCATAGGAGATGACCAGCGTGTCCGGCGTGGGCCGCGTTACGAGATCGCCCGGGCGGCTCGACAGCGCCATATAGCTGGCCGCTTCTGAGAGCGCTGTTGTGTGTCCCGTGCCATCACGCGGGTCGAGGCGAATGACGCCCAGCGAGAACCGCCCCGGCATGAGCGTGCTGCGATGGGCGAGGCTCGTATCAAAGAAGCGACCGCCCGCGAGGGTCGATGGATCGCCCGAATCAGAGACCACGGCCGTCTTGAGATACGCCAACCGGGTATCCGTCGCGGTGTTCGCCCGGCATGCGCGGCGGAGCGTAGCGGCGATCAACGCCGGGTCATCCGCGGGCAGGGCGAGGTCTGCGCCGACTTCGGTCCAGAAGGTCTCATGGCGCGCGGTCACGCGTTTCTCGATCGCGTAAATCGGGATCTCGCTGAGATTTGTATGCCGACGGAGCAATCGGATGAGGCCTGCTTGCTGTCGGCGATTGTCACGAGCGAGCAGCAAAAATGCATCTGCCGCCTGCGCTTCGAGGCTTTGCAGCACCTGCGAGCGCGACAGCGCCGTGCGCAAGGTGAGCCGGCACGACAGCTCATTGATCAAGGGCAGGGTCGAGGGCGACGCATCGCACAGCATGATCGCCGTTTCGAGGCGTTTCGATGGGTAAGGCCGCGCGATCGGGAGGTCGTGGGCGCCCAGCGCGGCGTAGCGCGTGGAAAGCTCGCGGGTCTCATCCATGCGTCGAACGGCGCGGCTGATGGCGGCGATCAACGCCTGGCCGCTCGCGGTTGCGGGCACAATCGTATCGTTCGCGGCGAAAGGGGTGAGCGCGTGTGCGGATAATTGCGCGGCATCGACGAGGCAAACTACCGGCGTGCCGTTCGCGGCCTGGTGTCCTGCGTGCACATTGCGAGAAAGCGCCGCGCTATCCGTCGCGCAGTCGCGAAGATCGACAACGGTCACGTCCGCCGGCTCAGCCGCCGAAACGATCTCGATATTGGCTTCGGCAATGCGCATCCAAAGCGCTTGGTTCGGCGCGCTCTCGCTGCTGCCAACCAGCCGGAGGGTGACGCTACGTCTTGGATGTGAGGAACGCGAACTGACCATCGACACCTTGCTTAGCCCGCCGAGCCGCGGCGCGAAATCCCATCATTCGCATCGGCGAGATCGGGCCTTACGCTGGCCAAGCATACGTCTTGGTCACTGGGGCCAATGAAAAGACCGGCCAAAGCGCGCTCTTCATAGCAAGGTAATGCGGCGAGGAACTCCTGCGGGAAGCCCATCGGCCCGGTTTCACGGTAGAGAAGCGCCGTGCGCGGGCCGACGAAGCGCCAGTGCCAGGGCTCGTACGGGTCGGGGCTGTCGAGATAGGTGTTGCCGCGCGGGTAGGAGAGAATGAAGCCGTATTTCCACGCCTGCTCTTCAAAGCATTGATAGGCGCGATCGGTGCTGCGCATCAATCGTCCGTTCACGTCGATATCGATGGTGAGACCCGTTTGGTGTTCTGAGGTGCCTGGCGGGGCGACCTTGCCGTTGTGATCGGTCTCCTCATACAGATATTTTTGCGTTTGATAGGACCGGTACCCCGACCGCATGGTCAGCGCTTCTTCTTCGGTCCGGCAGGCGCCGATAAGGTCGGCCAGCATTTTTGGCATGGTCGTCTCCGAATCGATCTGCGCCGCGCGGATCATCATCTCTTCGAGGTTTTCGTCCTTGCTAAGCGGAATCGAGAAAAGAGATGCCTTCACCAGGTCATCTGGCCGATAGTCGGGGTTCAGCGGGAAATCGGAAGAGACCGGCCGATTGATATCTAGACGGCGGTCACGTTCACGATTCGGCGCATATCGGCGCGCCCCAAACGCGTCGCGGAAGATATTCCGCATATGAACATTCAGCGCTTCGGCCTCTGTCAGTCGGCCCTGCCGTCTGTAAACATCCGCGACGAGGCGGATATAGAGGCTGAGCTCAGGATTGTTCGCGCCGCGAACCCGTTCTTGGGCATGGAACGCACTCAGATAAACTTCCTCGGCATCGGACAACCGCCCGATCTGTTCGTAGACGGGCCCCAAGAGTAGGGCGGTCTGCGCCGTGTCAGGGTGGTCCGCGCCGAGCACGTCAAGACGTGTGCGATAGGCAGCCGCCAAAAGACCCGCTGCCGCATACTGCCCATCATCAAGCCGCGCATAGTAGCCGCCCAAAGCCGTCAGTCGCTCCGCCGCCGCGAGACGATCGGACTCGCTGCCCTTGATCAGCTCACGATCAATTACGGGGGGAAGCGCATCGGTGAAACCGCGGATCGAGCGATTGGCGTACTGAAGGTAGGTGGATTCGATGCTATCGGGGTCTTCAGTGAAAAGTTCTGCGGCGCCGTCGCCGGCGGCATCGACAAATTCGTACACCAAAACGGCGGCGCCCACCGGATCGCCAAGGCTAAGATAAAGCTCGGCCATCTTGTTTTTGATGGCCATGCGCTCTGGCGCGGTGAGTTCTGAGCCGAGCGGAGAGAGCAAAACGTCGTGGTAAAGAGCAACGGCGCGTTCTGGGTCGCCGGCGATATAATGTGCGTCGGCCAGGGCCAGCTGCATCGCTTGAACGTCCGCGCTGTCATCGCCGTCGTCGAGACGCAGCGCGACCGCCTGATCCCCGTGCCCTACAGCGCGGCCGGGGGCGCCACTTTCATTCAATATAGAGAAACGGCTCCATGCGCTCTCCGCGTCGAGACGCGTCATGGCGGTATAAGCGGCGAGGTAGCCAATCGTCGCGAGACCGAAAAAGATCGATAAAGAAATCGGAGTCTTCACAGTCCCTCACCCAGATGCCCACCACGGCGGCCTCCCACGAAGAAGAGACGCTGGCGAAAGCCTATCGGCTCTCCACCACAAGAGCAATTCGGATGCCGGTGACGCGACGCAAAATTTTTCGACCGCCCCATCAGCGGACAATATCACGATTAGGGGCTGGCCTTTCCGTCTTGAGAATTGTGGACCGCCCCTGGCTGTGCTAACGATTTGTTGACGATTGCCGTCGGGCTGGGAGCAGAAACATGGCATATGGTGAACAAAAAGGCCGGAAGGACGCGGGCGATTACAGCGCCGTCGACATGTTCGGGTTATCGCTCGCTTCAGCCATCGGGATTGTGGTCGCGACCTTTTTTGACCTTACGCAGTCCGACGAGGCCTCAGCGTTGTTTTTGTTCAACCAATGGCTCGCAACGGCTACAGAAACCCTGGGGCTCAGCACGCCGCCGCTTTACGCTGTCGTGCTAATCCTCATGGCGGTTGGCGCGTCCTCTATTTTCTTTCTCCAACCGGTTACGCTTCGCGGGGCATTTGCGCAGGGATTTGGTGTGTTGGCAGCCATCACGACGGTGGCGCCGTCCAATTTGGGCTCGGCCATGCCGGGTGCCGAATCCGGCGATTTCGCCCCGCTGCCTGCGGCTTCGCTGGCCGCTGAGCCCTTCGCCCAGCCTGCTGTGATGGAGCTTGATGGCGCGGTGTCAGCGATGGGCCTTTCAACGCCGATCGCCGCGTGGAGCGGCACGGCGACCGCCGCTATGATGCAGTCGTCGGGCTATAGCATCCGCATTCAGGTCGAGTTCCCCAATGGACTGGCGAAAGATCCGCAGCAAATGATCCGCGAAGGCTCGCTTCGTGGCCGTTTGCACAATTCGGCTTCGGGGATGACCTATAGCCTGTTCCGCACAGTGGGGGCGAACCTGCAGTGGGAAGGCACGCAGCGTTTGCGTATCGTGACGCGGATCCCGGGCGATGCGAGCAGCGCTGAAATGGTCGCGCGTATCGAGGCCGAAGGCTATCGCATCATCGAAGATCGGTTCAATGCCACGCAAGGCGTGAACGGTGTCTGGACGATCACCATGCAGCCCAGCAACACGCCGCTCGTGCTGCAGCGTTTCCGCCGCTCCTACACCTTCTAAGGCTCAGGTTTCGCGCCAAAGCGTTTGACAGCTGGGGCTCTCATCGGTACTTCCCACGCCTTCCACGACGGGTGGCGCAGGCATCGCCGTTGAAATCGTGAACCGGATGGGCCGGTTCACCGGGCCGCGCCGAAGAATGATGAGACCATGAGCAAGCGGATCAGCGCGAAATACAAAATTGATCGCCGTGTAGGCGAAAACATTTGGGGCCGCCCCAAATCTCCTCTCAATCGCCGTGACTATAAGCCGGGCATGCATGGCCAACGCCGCGCCGGCAAGCTGTCGGACTTCGGCCAGCAGTTGATGGCGAAGCAAAAGCTCAAAGGCTATTACGGCAACATCTCCGAGAAACAGTTCCGCCGGATCTATGAAGAGGCCGCCCGCCGGAAGGGCAACACGGCCGAAACGATGATCGGCCTTTTGGAAAGCCGTCTCGACGCTGTCGTTTATCGCGCGAAGTTCGTGCCCACCGTGTTTGCGGCGCGCCAATTCATCAATCACGGGCATGTGATGGTGAACGGTGTGCGGACGAATATCCCGTCTTTCCGGCTCCGCGTTGGCGATGTGGTTGAGGTGCGTGAGCGCTCAAAGAACATGGCCCTGGTGCTGGAAGCGCTCCAGCTGCCTGAGCGTGACATCCCTGATTATGTCGAGGTCGACCCGAAGAAAATGACGGCACAGCTCATCCGCGTGCCTGAATTCTCGGATGTTCCTTACGCGGCAACGATGGAACCGAACCTCGTCGTCGAATACTACGCTTCTTAATTTCCTGTGCCGGCGCCCGCCGTCTCATCGACTGGCGGGCGGGGC
>CAYFHK010000044.1:0-19972 GCA_964342585.1 uncultured Caulobacterales bacterium
TTTCCTCTGCCACCGCGATGTGCATGGCGGTGGGGAAGGTGTCGTTCGAGGATTGCGATCGGTTGACGTGATCATTGGGGTGCACCGGATCCTTCGAGCCGATCTCGCCGCCCAGGATCTCGATCGCGCGATTCGCGATGACCTCATTCGAGTTCATGTTCGATTGCGTGCCCGATCCCGTCTGCCAGACAGAGAGGGGGAAGTGATCATCGAGCTTGCCTTCAGCGACCTCAGAGGCCGCATCGACGATCGCCTCGCCGATCTTGGCGTCGATATTCTCCATGACGAGGTTGGCCCGGGCGGCGGACCGCTTCACGATCCCCAGCGCGCGGATGAGCGGAGAGGGCATGGTCTCGGTGCCGATCGCGAAATTGATGAGCGAGCGCGCCGATTGCGCTCCGTAATAGCGGTCGCTGGGGACCTCGAGCGGGCCGAAGCTGTCTGTCTCGGTGCGAGTTTCGGTCATGGATATCCTCCGCAAGTGTCATGAAAGCCAGGGCGCGCCCTCCATCATATAGGGATTGACGGGCGGTCGCGCCGAATAACGGCAGTTCGATGGGGCGTCCCGCGCGGATTTGCAACCATGGAAATCGCCGGCCACCCCCGCCAATGTGCGCGGGAGCCGCATCAAGATCAGGGGCATGTGATGGCGTCAGGCCGAGGCAAAGTGAGACTACTGTTCCGCGATCAGGAGGCGCTCGTCATTGTCGACGCGGCGACAACGCAAACGCGGGTCCTCAAGAAGTTTATATCCGCGCACATGAAACGCGAGGCGGCGGCCATCAGGCCTTGGTATGGACCGTTCGAGGTGCGGATTTGGACATCTGTGATGGCCGATAAGCGGGGTGCCCATGACGTGGACAACGTCGCCAAGGCCGTACTTGATTCGCTGTCTGGCTATTTTTGGCGTGATGACCGTCAAGTCGTCAGGCTCACTTCTGAGCGTTTTGCGGCCGACGCCAATAGGATCGCGATACGCGTCCGCCCCCTTGAGGGATCGCTAGATGCTCAGCCGCTCGATGAGACCTTATTCGATTTGTGAGCTGGCCTGGATTTCCGGGCCGCCATTCGCGTTATAGACATCGAGAAGCGCCTCGTGCCGGTCGATCTCTGCGTTGATTTTTTCCTCGATCTCACCCCGCAACACGATGAGGCGCGCGATCGAATCACTGATCCGAAGCGCATCGTCCGAGGCCGCGCCAGCCATCAATTCGCTTTGGCGGGCGCGCAGGAGCGGGGTCATTTCCGCCGCTTCTTGCCGTCGCTTGGTGAGGCAGTCTTGGTAAAGGGTGAGCCAGGCCGGGTGAACGGCGTAGGCACCGAAATCGCCTTGCACCAAGGCGCTAATGTTCTCGCGCATCTCAACGCATTTCCGGGTGGCCGCATCGAGCGCGTTGAGCCGCGCGGTGAGGCCGACCGTGCCAAGGTTCTCGAGCTGTCCGTATTGAGGAAGTGCAGGCGCATCGTTCGGCTTTGGCGCCACGAAATAGCGGCCGGCGAGATGCTCAATCCCTGGCGGCGCCACCTGCGGCACTTGGGCGATGGCAGCCGACCCGAATGTCGTCATCGCAATCATGATGAGGCCGATGCATTTGGTCATGGCTGATCCCCTTATCCGTCATCGATCGTAATGTAGCGGGGGGCGGCAGCGGGCGCCACCTTTCGCCGTTTCAGCGTTTTGCCGCCTGCACAATGGGTCGATGCCCATGGAGCATAAGACGCAAGCGATAGCCAAGCGAGACGAGCACCAAAATCGCCAGACTTCTCATTAAGAGCGGCAAGGCATCGCTCGGCAGGGAAACGAACGCATTGGCGATCGCGGCCGCGATGGCGCCGCCGTCATATCCCGCAAAGCTCATGGCGATGAAGGGCCAGGCCCGATCGAAGAGGATGGCGAGAAGGCCGACGGGCAGCGGCGGGAATTTGCTAGAGCACAGAAGCGACGCCAACAGGCCAACGATCAGCACGCGCGAGGCGTCACTGCCGCTAAAAGCCACTTCGATGACGTCAGAAAACTCTGCCATGACCCGTAATATGCCAAGGCAGGCCTTAACTGTCCGTAAAGGCTAATGGCGGCGGTTTCAGGAGGTGCGAAAGCGGTCGACCAGCTCTTGCACCCGCGCATCAATGCGCTGCCACTCTGCGAGGTAGGGCATCTTGAAGTAATACTTCAACGAGACATCCTCGGTGAGGTCGAGTTCGCGATAGCATTCAGCTGGAAGGGAATCTTCTGCGTCCCCAGGATAGCAAAAGATGATCGCCTGTTGCCCATTTTCCGTCAGACCAAGGAACATATCCTTGTTCGAATACCCTGAATTCGGCTGCCAGTCATTGCCCTGCTTAAAGGTGAACCGCGTGAGGCCGTGGTCGAACGGCGCGCCTTCCTTATCCACCGTGTGCGGCATATAAAGAATGTCCAAGCGCTCTTGTTCTGAAAATGGCGTCTGTTTGGTGAAGACGAGGATATCGATCCGGCGCGAGGTGGCTTCGTTTTCAACAAAGTCGTCCCGCCGCGCGGGGACGTAGCCGTCCATTCTTGGCCAGGCTGCGTAAAGGCTCAGGCTTTCGCGATCACCGTCCCGACGATCTCTTGGAAACACGGTATAGTTGGCAGGCACTTCGACGGTCACATCGCCGACGGTCAGCGTGATCACTTCATCGGCAATGGTGGGGCGAGGCTTATTGCCTTGAATCTCGTCAACGTCAGGGCCGACATAGTGATAGAGGAAGATGATGCACAGAATAAGCGTCGCGAAGAAGATGATCAGCGGGTAGCGCCACGAGGATTCCTCTTTGACCTCGTCACCGCCCAGATTGTAGCTGCCCTGCGCCATTGATGCTTCGCTCCTGACCTGTTGCGTCTATTGCCGACAACATCCCCACCGTTCTAGCGGCGACCGACGGCGAAAGGAAGGCAAGCGCCGCCGGCGAGACGCGCTGTTTCCTCCTAGAGAAACTTACTTTCTCGAATAGTAACCTTTTGCGGGCAAAATCCCTTGACGCAGGGAGTGGCCGCATCGATGCGCTCGTTCATTTTGGGCTTTGGGATCAGCATGGTGGCGCTTGCGCAGGCAAGTGCTCACGCCGACGACTTGAGCTCTATGTCGCTCGAAGAGCTGTTCGCCGTCGAGGTCACGTCCGTCGCCAAGCGACCGCAATCGGTTGACGAGGCAGCCTCGGCGATTTTCGTCATTACGCAAAAAGACATCAAAGCCACCGGCGCGACGTCGATCCCCGAGCTTCTCCGCTTGGTACCCGGCATGGAAGTGGCCGAGCTCGATGGCAATATTACCGGCGTTTCCGCTCGCGGGTTTAATTGGCGCTTTTCCAACAAAATGCTCGTTCTTGTGGATGGGCGTGCGGTTTATCTGAACCTCGTTTCCGGTGTGTTGTGGGACACGATCATGCTGCCGGTCGAGGATATCGATCGGATCGAAGTCATTCGCGGGCCGGGCGCAACGCTGTACGGCGCGAACGCCGTGAATGGCGTCATCAATATCGTTAGCAAGCACGCGGTCGATACGCTTGGCACCTCGGTGACGGTTCAGGCCGGTGTCACGACGCAAGCCGATCAAAAATTTGGACGCGTTTTTGCGCGCCAGGGCGGACGGCTGGGTAAGACGGGCGCTTTGCGTCTGTGGGCGACTGGTGAACGCGAACCGACGCACATTAATGCCGTCGAGCAAGAGCCCTACGCCAACCCCGCTCATCGCGGCCAAGTTGGTTTCCGCGCTGACTGGGAGCCCTCAGAGAGTGATGCGTTCACCCTGCAGGGGGATCTCGCGGAAGGTGAATTTGATGAGGTGGTCAGCGAGATCACCGGCGGTCTGGCAAATTTGGTGGTGCCGTCAGTCACCGAAGACAACACCTACCGCGCGAGCAGTCTTTTGGGGCGTTGGAGCCGGACAACAGCGCGTGAAGGGCAATTCACGCTGCAAGCATATTATTCGTCCGTCACGCGCGAGGAGTTCGGCACGGACTATAGTGTCGACATGTTCGACATTGATTTCTCGCACTATTTCTCAGTGAGCGATCGGCTCGAGGCCATTTGGGGGCTGAACTATCGCTATACATCGGATGAATTTAATCCGGGCAGTGAGATTTTCACCTTCGAGCCCGCGAAATCCGATCGCAGCCTCTATTCGAGTTTTTTGCAGGGCGATGCCTATTTCTTTGATCGCAAGCTGCGCCTGTCGCTCGGGACCAAGCTTGAGTATAACGATTTCACTGGCTTTGAGGTTCAGCCAAGCATTCGCGGCGTGTACGTCACCGACAAAGGCAGCGTTTGGGGGGCCGTCTCGCGCGCCGTTCGGACACCGTCGCGGTTCGAACGCGATGTTCTCGCCAGAAACGGGACCATTCCGCCAGACCTGAGCGCCGGCGTGCCGTTCCCGATTGATCTGACGCTCGACGGTGGCGGCAATAGTCTGCGCTCTGAGAATATGATCTCTTATGAGATCGGGGCACGCCGCCGCTTCAGCGACCGCTTCCAGATCGACGTTACCGCCTATCTGCAAGACTATACAGAGCTTGCCGAAGTCGTCCCCCGGCCGCTGGAGTTCACCTTTGCACCCGTCGGGCCTGGTGGCGCCCTTGTGCCCATTGCCGCGGAGCAGATTTTCAATTCGCAAAATGGCGGCGAAGCGACGGTCAAGGGTATAGAAGCCCACGGCACTTGGCGGCCCACGAACGATCTGACCTTCTCCTTCGCGGGAAACCTCTTTGACCGTGAGATTACATATACGCCGGGGAGTGAGGAACTTGTCCCCGAACAGTTCCTGCAAGGTCTTGACCCGGACTACCAAGCCTCATTTCGCGCGGACTACGATTTCTCGCGCAAGACCTCGGGCTCCGCGTGGGTTCGCCACGTCGCGGAGTTGGAAAACTCGGCCGATGCGTATACCGATCTCGACATTCGGTTAAGCCATCGGATCTTGCCGACCCTCGAAGTCACGCTTCTTGGTGAAAACCTGATAGAAGGCGAACGCCAAGAATTCTCGTCCACAATCTATCCTGCCCCTCCTGGTGCCGTGGAGCGTCGTGTCTCCCTTAGCCTATCGTTTAGGCGTTGAGGGAGGGCGAGATGATGAAACGTATCGCATTCCTCCTCGGCTTGGCAATTACGCTTTTGACAAGTGTCGCCTACGCACAAACGTCGCGGCACCTCGAATACGAAGCCGCGATGGTGTTGAACATCGCGCGATTTGCGAAGCTGCCTGACACAGCATTTTCGGGCGCCGATGATCCTTACCGCATTTGTGTAAGAGAGGATCTCGAAATCGTCTCTGCTCTGACAAAATTATCAGGGAAGACTGTTCAGGATCGTAAAGTCTCTGTCTATCCGTATTCGCTAGATGCGGAACCGTCCGGTTGTCACGCGATGCTGCTCACGGACGGCATGGCGCCAACGCGCAAGCCAGGTGTTCTTTACATCGCACTTGAAGAGGGCGTGGCAGTTGGCTTGGCGCCGGTTGAGCTTGTCCGAATTGGTCGCCAAACACGCTTTAACGTCGATCTCGGCGCGGCCGATGAGATGGATATTACCCTTAGTTCCAAACTGATCGATTTGGCGATCAGGGTGCGATGATCGCTTGAGGAGGGATCCGACATGGGTCGCCTGATGCGGCGTTATTCGATCAGCGGCAAGATTTCGGCGGGCGCCAACGGGATTGCCATCTTGGCTCTTGTCGCGGTCTGCGTGGGCTTCGTCGTTTTTGAAGTTGTGACATTCGACAAAGAGGTCGCCGCGGATCGCGGTGAGCTGGCGCGGGTGTCCGCGGCGAATTTGACGGCGGCTGTGGCCTTCCAAGATGTCGTCACCATCGAAGAGAACCTCTCCGCCTTCGCGCAGCTCGCGGATATTGATGCCGCATTCGTGGTGGACATGGATGGCATCGAATTGGGTAGCTACCAACGACGGACCAGTCCGATCGAGCCCGTTAAATTGCCCTTTGAGAACGAGGAAGTCGTCTTTGATCCACAAGGCATTGTTCTGCAGGTCCCCATTAAGCTGGACGGTGACGTCTTTGGCGCGCTGCAGCTTCGCATCAATCGACAGCGTTTGGGCATGCGGATTTCTCAGTATCTTTCGATCTCTGCCATCGTCCTGATCCCAGCGCTGCTGATCTCAACGCTCCTGTCACGGATGGTCGCTTCCCGCATCGCAGCGCCCATCAATAGCCTCAATGCCCTGATGACGCGAATCCGGGACGAGAAAGATTACTCTCATAAAGTCGAGGCGGCGACGCAAGATGAAGTAGGCCGTCTCGCATCGACATTTAACGCCATGTTGGCGGAAATTCGCATGCGCGACGAAACCATGGAAGACACCGTTCGCCAACGGACGGCCGAGCTGCGCGCGTCGATGGAACGCGCCGAAGCAGCATCGCGGGCGAAGTCTGAATTCCTCGCAAATATGAGCCACGAGATCCGTACCCCCATGAATGGCGTTTTGGGGATGACCGAGGTGCTGCTGTCGACCAATCTCGAGCCGAGCCAACGCGAATTGGCGAGCGTGATCATGTCGTCGGGCACATCGCTCGTGACCATCATCAACGATATTCTCGATTTCTCAAAAATTGAGGCGGGCAAGTTCACCTTAGAGGAAGCGCCCTTAAATTTGCAGACAAGCGTTGAAGATGTGATGAGCCTCGTCGGCGGGCGCGCGAAGGAGAAATCGCTTGAGCTCCTGCTGCGCTACCCGACAGATCTGCCTCAGAATTTCATCGGTGATGGTGTGCGGCTCCGCCAGGTGATCACAAATTTGGTCGGCAATGCGATCAAATTCACCGAGAAAGGCCATGTGCTGGTCGATGTTTCTGGCACGGTCGAAGGGGAACGCGCCCAGCTTGAGATTGCTGTCTGCGATACGGGCATTGGTATCCCTGCGGATAAGCTCGACGCAGTGTTCGATAAGTTTGAGCAGGTCGATAACTCCGTATCCCGTAAATATGAGGGCACCGGCCTTGGTCTCGCGATCACCCGGTCGATTGTCGAGTTGGCCGGCGGCACCATTCGCGCAGAAAGTGAAGAGGGCAAGGGCTCAACATTCACGGTGACGCTCAGTTTACCGATCGATCAAGCAGCGCCGTCTACGAACTTCGCGCCATTGGCCGTGACCGGCGTCAAGATATTGGTGGTGGATGATAATGAGGTCAACCGACGCATTCTCGATGATCGGTTGACCGGTTGGGGCGCGCAAGTTGTCACCGCTTCGAGCGGACCGGCGGGATTGGCGGTGATCGATGCGGTCAATGGTTTTGCGCCCGATATTGTGGTGACCGATTTTCATATGCCCGAGATGAATGGGGAGCGGTTCGCCCTGGCCCTCCGCGCACGGGAGAAGACGGCGGACGTCCCGATCATCATGCTTTCATCTGTTGCCGAACATCAATCACAACGGACGCGCGGGCAGGTGGCATTCGCGGCATGGATTGTGAAGCCCGTGAGAACCGGCATTTTGGTTTCTGCATTGACGAAAGCATTGTCGGACCGTGGCGAGGCGCAGCTCAATGCGCTGCGCGCAATGTCCCAAGGGGCGGCGCCAGAGGAGAAAAAACTCCCAACACTGGATGATCACAACGATAAATTCCGTGTGTTGATCGCGGAGGACAATGCCGTCAACCAGATGGTGCTGGTCAGCATGATCAAAGAATTGCCGCTTGATCTTGAGATTGCCGAAAATGGGGAAGAAGCGGTCGAGGCATATCGCCGAAAGCCGCACGATCTTGTGATCATGGACGTCTCTATGCCGCTCATCGATGGACGAGAAGCCTCGCGCCGCATTCGCGCGTTCGAGCGTGACTCAGGCCTAAGGCCTGTGGCCATCATCGCGGCCACGGCTCACGTCATGCAAGAGGATCGTGATCGCTGCCGAGAAGCAGGGATGACGGATTATATCTCAAAGCCGATCAGGAAAGATGCGATCGTCAGCCTGATCCGGCGCTATCTCTACGATCAAGCGCACGCAAGCTGACCGTACTCGGGAGCGTCCCACAGACATCATTGGCGCCGCAAGCGAATGCCGCGCCAATGACATTGTAATCTTAGATGTGCTCGACCATCGCGGCGACCAATGGATGGCGAACCACGTCAGCTCTATCGAAGCGGCAAACGCCGATGCCCTCCACCGCGTCGAGCTTGTCCACGATGTCGGCTAGGCCTGAAACACCGGGCAACAGGTCCGTCTGATCAGGGTCACCCGTGACGACCATGGTTGAATGCCAGCCAAGGCGTGTGAGGAGCATTTTGAGCTGCGCGTAGGTGCAGTTCTGTGCTTCGTCGATCACGACGTAGCAATTGTTCAGCGTGCGCCCGCGCATAAAGCCTATAGGCGCGACCTCGATGACCCCTTCTGCCATCAGGGCACGCACCTTTTTGGCGGACAGCCGATCGGTGAGAGCGTCGTAGAGAGGGCGAAGATACGGCGAGAGCTTTTCTTCCATGTCACCGGGGAGATAACCAAGGCTCTCACCTGCCTCAACGGCGGGGCGTGACAACACGATGCGGCCGACACGGCCTGCCTCTAACGCTTCGACAGCCTTGGCGATAGCGATATAGGTCTTACCCGTGCCCGCCGGGCCAACTGAGAACACCACCGAATGGCTGTCGATTAGCGAGAAGAACTTTTTCTGATTTTCGTTCTGTGGGCGAACATTTTTCACGAACCGTTGATCGCGACGATCATCCATTTGTGGGTTTGGATCCATGCCGTCCATCGGTGACCATCCGTCTTCGAAAAGAACACGGACATTGTCTGGCATCACCTGTCGATCATTGCTCATTTGCTTACCGCTACGTTTGATGGCTCTCTTTGCTGATCGACGGGTCATGGTAGGCTCCTTTATCCTGTTGGACAGCAATATGCGGGGCCGTCGCCGGGAACGCCTGGCGGGGCTTTCTGCATGTGGCACTTAAGGGAAGGGGGAGGATCACCCGGGTGTTCCCGGGAGCGGTCTAGGCAGCAACGTGCAGCCCATGAAATCACGACCGATATGCCCTCCGTGGCGGTCTCGTAAGACGCGAGGCCCACGTTACCGCCAGACTACGAAGATATCGTTAGGTCGATTCGCAGCGCGCGTGATGATTTTTCTCGTCGTGTCATGGCAGTGTTGCACTTACGTCCCCTGTACTTGGCCCCGCCATTGGGACCAAACTGCCCGAGCGCTGTTCGAAGCGTGCCTATCCTGAATGAGACGCAAATGAGCTATACGCACGTTGCCAAAGCCCTCCACTGGGTCATCGCCCTGTTGATCATTGGTCAGTTCATGGGCGGATGGCTGATGACGCATCTGGCCCTAGGGACGGATACGGAATATAACGCGTATCAGCTGCATAAGTCGTTTGGGCTGATTGTGCTCGCGCTATCCTTGTTTCGGCTTTGGTGGCGCCTCACCCATAAGCCACCTGCGGCGCCGGCATCACTGAAAGGATGGGAGCGTCAGGCAGCGAGCTTCGCGCATTTCGCATTTTACGTGTTGATGATTTCGATCCCAATGGCGGGTTGGCTCATGGTCTCCGCGGATCCGTATCAAATCCCGACCAAGATCTTTTTCTTTATCCCCGTCTTCCACTGGCCGGTGCCAGCAGGAGAGGGCATTACCGGGCTTTTTAAAGAGGTACACGAATATATGGCTTTCGGGGCCATGGGCCTTCTGGTTCTGCATGTTGCCGGGGCGATCAAACATGAGCTTGGGCCGGAAGAAGGTGTTCTTCATCGAATGGTGCCGCAAACGATTTGGCCGCGGCTCATGCTATGGGCTGGCGGCGCGACATTGGCGGCTTTGGCGGTTCTTGGCCTGACCTCAGCGATCACAATGGGCTTCGTCGCCGAGGGCGAAGCGGCGGGGCTTTCGGATCGTCCACCGCCACAGACCACAGAGACCCTGTCGGGCGACATGGAAGGGAATTGGCAGCTGATTGCAGAGGCGAGCAGTGTGACGCTGACTGGCAAGGCGTATGGAAATGAAATGTCGGTGACGCTTCCCGATATCGATGCGCGTATCCTGCTCGACCCGGACGGGCCGACCGATGATGCAAGCATCGACGCAACACTGGCAATCGGCGCGTTGACCGGGGGCAGCAGTGATGCGGTGAGCCGCTTGAAAAGCCAGAATTGGTTCGATGTCGCCTCTTTTCCTGTCGCCACCTTTAAGAGCATCGAAATTCGGCGTCTTGCCGAGGGGACTTATGAGGCCGATGGGGAGCTGACCGTCCGTGATGCGACGATCGCCGTTATGCTCCCGTTTTCGCTTGAAATTGATGGAGACCGCGCGATCGCGCAGGGCACAGTGACTGTCGACCGTACGGCGCTTTCCCTTGGCGGGAGCGCCGGCGGCATTGATCCAAATGTCACGGTCTCTTTGGAAATAACGGCCGAGCGCTTGTAGCGCCCGGCAGGGAGATGGTTACCGCAGATTGACGGCGACCCGTTGGTCAGGGCGCGACGCAACCTCAAAGCTTGCCAGTGAAAACTCCGGTGCGCCGGATTGTACGGGGCCGGAGAAACCATACGGCTCGGTGGGCTGGTTTCCGTCCATATTCAGCGTGCCATCACCGTTCGTGTCCTGAAACACGGCGACGGCATAGGATCCCGTTTCCACATTTTCCATGGGAATGGCGACAGATGGCGCGTTTGATTCGGCCATCGCCGTGGCGGTGGCGGCCATTTTGCCAAATTCGTTCGAGCTTTGGAGTGCCACCATGACGGAGCCGGCATTTTGCTCAACGTTTCTGACCTCGACGACGAGATCGGCCTCGGCAAGATCGCCTGTTGGCTCCACCAAGCCTTGGCCGCGGTCATCGCTGTAACGGCTATTGAGCTCAACCGCTTCATCGGCCTGTTCGGCCCCGCATGCGGCCAGCAGAAAACCGAGGGAAAGGGGGAAGATTGTGCGTTTCATAAATCACCTTATTTTTCGACAATTAGGAAACGCAGGCAAAGCGGGTGTTGATCCAAAGGCGCGGGTGCGCTCAGTGGTCGCGCAACGGCGTATATGGGTCGTCCGAAATGTCAGCAGCACCCGTATCACGGGAATGTAGACGACACGAACCCGGATATATTGCGCCGCAACATTTTCTCATTGAACACACCAAAAAAAGCGCATAGCGTTCGTTAAGTTCAAATCTTAGCCACATTCTTCACCGAGCTTTAGGCCTTGAGCTTAGTCAGACGACGATGATGGGGGAGCAGCATGTCACATGCCGGGTCGATGACAGTCGCTTCAGTCGACTACGCTCGAAAGAGCAAATTCATTCAGGTAAAGCCTGCAGTTGACCGCCTCGTGGCAGGGACCGCGCTTTTCTTCCTGCTGCCGCTGATCGCTGTGATCGGGTGGCTGGTGAAGCGCGATGGTGGCCCTGTTTTCTACGGCCACACTCGGATCGGCAAAGACGGTCGCGAATTCAAATGCCTCAAATTCCGTTCGATGGCGGTGAATGGCGACGAGATCCTCGCGGATCTATTAGCGCACGATCCAGAAGCTGAGGCGGAGTGGGCGGCGACGCGAAAGCTGCGCAATGATCCGCGTGTCACGCCGGTGGGCCGGTTTTTGCGCAAATCCAGCCTCGATGAGCTGCCGCAGCTCTTCAACGTCCTGCGTGGCGAGATGAGTGTGGTCGGGCCGCGCCCGGTCACCCGGGATGAGCTTCGGCACTATGGCATGCGGGCGCGTGATTATATGTCTTGCACCCCTGGCATCACCGGGTTGTGGCAAGTCAGTGGGCGGAGTGATACCACTTATCGCCGCCGCGTGGCGCTCGACACGCTTTATGCGCGGCAACGCAGCCTGTTGATGGATGTGCAGATCCTTTTCCGCACCATTCCCGCTGTCCTGAACGGAAGCGGCGCGCGCTAAGTCGCGGGACTGCGCGGTGACAAAAACGCCTCTGCGGTCGTCCCAGCTTTTTCGCACCAGACTTCCTTCGGCACGGCGGCGTATCGCGCGCGCTGCGACGTCAGCGTTGTCATATCTCGTGACAGTAGCGTCTCGACCAGTCGCTCATCTGTCACGGGCGCGATTTCGATCCCCAGGCCGCGCGCTTCCAGCCACGTCGCCACCGCCGTGCCAGGGCGATAAAGATGCGGGACGGCAAAAAGGCCGGCTTCGTAGAGCCGGTTCGGCAATTGCCACAACGCATTGCCGCCCTCTTCGTAGAAGTCGATCGTCCACATAAAGTCGATCGTTTTGTAGATCTCGGCCAGATCATGCGGCGACCGATAGGCGCCGTGAAAATGGACGTGCTCCGCGTTCTCGATCAAGGCGTCGAAATCCGGGATCGCGGAATAGGCGGGGCGTCCCCAGAGCACGATCTGCAGCTTGCCCTTGGCGCGTTTGGCGGCGTCGACCAAGATCAACAAACTGCGGCGACATCGGATGATGCCGAAAAGGCCAATGCGCCGGATGTCGTTTTGCGGTTGCGCGCCAATGGCAACGTTCTCTGCAAGGGCAGCAGCTAATTTATTCTCACACAGAACAACGCGATCCTCCGCGACGATGCCGTAAGGGCCCAAGTACTGTGTGAGATAGGCGGGGGAAGAGATCACGACGCGATCCGCAGCGCGCAAGAGACGGCGTTCCAGCGCGCGCAGAAGCCGCGCATGGGGCCGATCGCCGATCATGAGACGATGAATATCGAGCAGTTCGTAGACCAATCGAGGCCTGTCGTCTTGGGGAAGGCGCGCCCGCCAGTGCGACGCGATCGCCAATCCCTCAAGGGTTCGCGCAACCACGACATCGACATCTTGCAGCCAAGCTGTTCCCGCCCGTTGGAAAAGAGCTGTGCGGGTTGCGGTGAAGGCGCGTTGCGCGAACTTTCCATCTCCTGTGCGCCCCAATCGCCACGCGCCATCCGGAACAATGGCATCAGCGTGCCGCACGAACCCCGCCAATTTGACGTCCGCGCCGGCTTGCCGAAAAGTCTCCACGCGCCTTGCGACCGCGGCGTCCTCTAAATCATGGACGATGTAGGCGACTTTTCTGCCGTCGACGCGAGATGATCCCATCACGCCTTTTTCAGGTCCGCCACATGCCGCCAAGCGCGCATCGCGCGCCGTTCAAACCATTGCCGGGTGGCCCCGATGCCGAATCCAAAATGCATCGCGATTGCCGCGATGACCATTTGACCAATGTGCCGTACACTGCGTCGGCGGGCGTGGTGGAATGCCCCGAGCGTGAGCGTTGCCAGATATCCGATCGGGACAATCCAAAAAAGAGGGCTAATGAGGAGGGCGAAGACACCACTTGCAACCATCGCGTAGGGGAGGAGCAGGGGCAGCCACTGTCGCATGCGCAGGGCAAGCTTATGCTTGCGGGTCGTCATCATCCGTCCACGTCCATTCCGATGATATTGGCGCCAAAGATCGTGTGCGGAAGCACGCGGATGATATCTGATCGCGAGTGCCGTTTCTAGAAAGATATTGTATCCGGCGACGGTCGCGCGGTGATCAAACTCAGCGTCTTCATTGGCGAAGAAGAGCGGATCGTATCCCCCCAATGTCTGGAACATCGTCAGGCGGAAGGCGGCGTGATGGCCGTGATCTACGAATTTCGCAGGGCCCAACCGGCGGTGATCGGCGCCGCCATGTCCCATCCAACACGTCTGAACATCGGCGGCCGCATCCGAAAAACCTCCATAGCCTTTCGCGATCAACGGCACCACGACACTGTCAGCGCCGGTGCGATCGAGGGTTTCGATCAATCGCGTCACATAGTTGTCGGGATAGCATGCGTGCGCGTCGGCCCGGATCAAAACGGAACATCCGGCCGCTTGGGCGAGGTGTGCGCCTTGATTAACGCCCGCCGATTGGCGTCTGGCAGGGTTATGCACCACGATGAGAGAGGGTATTTTGTCTGCGAGCCCACGAGCGATCTCCGGCGTGCGATCATCGCTGCCGCCATCCACCAAGAAGATTGGCGTTCCCGGTGGCGCGCCCGCGCTCAATTGCTGAAGCGTTTCTGCAATCCATGGGGCTTCGTTCAGCGTCGGAACCACTATTCCGGCGCGGGCAGGGCGCTCTTTTTGGGACTTAGCCGGCCTCATCGCCATGTCTTTGCAAATATAGGGCAAACAGCTTTAGCAGGAGACGCGCACAACCGAAACATGTCTTCTTGTTCAACCCATGCGTGACGAATGGCGAAGCCGCTCGCGGGACGGCGTGATCGCCATTGTTGCACTGCTGTATGTTGCATCTGTCCGCGGGGCCGCCCAAGCCATTCAGGGACGAGCCAAATTGGAGATGGTCGTGCGCCTCTGCATTTCGATCATGTTGGCAGCCGCCGTGATGGGCCTCGGCGCGGCGACGGAGGCTGCGGAGCCTGGACGGGGGTTGGTTTCTATCGCACGGCAGGATGGCGTCTATCTCAGCTGGCGTCTCTTGCCTGGGGACAGCGCCGTCACGTCATTTCACCTTTACCGCCAAGCGCCGAATGAAGAGCCGTCGCGCGTGAACTCGGCGCCCATCACCGATACGACGGATTTTGTCGATGCTGCTCGTCCAGTGCCGGGCACCGTCTGGTTCGTCGAAGCAGTGGACGGTGAGCGACGTAAGCGGAGCACGCCGGTTGGGCTGACCACGGAGAACGAGGTTGGCGTACCCTATTTCGATATTCAGGTATCGAAACGTCATCGCGTCGGCGCGATTTCCTTTGCCGATGTTAATGGCGACGGCGATCTCGACTATGTCGTCCGTACACCTGACGGATCGACCGATCCCGCGCCCCGCCTCTGGCATCGCAATGGGCAGACCTATCAGCTCGACGCGTACACCCGTTCAGGCGAGAAAATCGGCGAAACCTTCAACATGGGCATCGGGATTGAGCGCGGGATTTGGTACGCGCCGTTCCTAGCCTACGACCTAGATGGCGATGGGGCCGCAGAATACATCGTCAAAGACTATGATCGCGCAATGGATGAAAAAGCCCTACGCGACAAGACGGGGCGCATCACCAACGGGCCAGAATATCTTGCTGTTATCGATCCAGTGAATGGCCAACGTAAGGCAATCGCCGATTGGCCTTCGCGCGAGGGCTTTCGCGACTATAACCGGGCCAGTCGCAATCAGCTCGGCATTGCGTATCTGGATGGTCAGCGTCCGCACATTATCGCGGCACGCGGAACGTATTACACCATGAAAGCTGATGCCTTCGTCTTGGAGGATGGTGAGTTGGTCCGTGTGTGGTCATGGCGTGCCGATCGTGATGATCGCGGTTATGGCCAGGGCGCGCATACGATGAAGATTGCCGATGTCGATGACGACGGCAAAGATGAAGTGATCTTAGGGCTTGTTGCGCTCGATGATGATGGCAGTGTCATTTGGGCGAAAGATTGGGGGCATGCCGATCATATTTATGTGTCGGATTTTATCGCTGAACGCCCTGGGCTTGAGCTCTATTTCGGTTTGGAAACCCAAAAGGACGCCCATGGCATGGGGCTCCTGTCGGCGGCATCGGGCAAGACCATCTGGCTTTACGATCGGCCGACGCGGCACATCCACAGCGAAGGCATGTGTGCTGATATCAGCGCCTCAACGCCTGGACCTGAGTGCCTCAGTACAGAGAAAGATATGAGCGACAAATATCTCTGGGCCGCCAACGGCGAGCGCCTTGAGCGTCCCATGTTTGGCGATGCGATGAAGGCGTGGGCGGCCTTTTGGGATCACGACGATCTGCGCGAGGTTTACGCGCCGACGCGCCAACGTCTTATGAACTACCCTGATGGTGCGCCTGCATCGGCGGTGCTGTCGGCCGCATCAGGGACGGATTCGATCATCGCTGTGGCCGACATTCTCGGTGATTGGCGCGAGGAGCTGATCGTGAAACAGCCAAACGGCCTACGGATCTATCTAACAGATCAGCCAGCGGTTGATCGCCGGCGGTGGCTTTTCACCGATCCAATTTATCATCGCGACACGATGCTATATTCGATGGGCTATCCGCAGCTTCCGAGTGTTCGCGAAACGCCCAAGACCGTGCCCTTCCGCCCCTGAGGCAACGGCTTCTTCTTGACGACTGGGACGGGGCGGCAGGGCGGTGATAAAGGGGACCATCAGCATGCCGATCACCGTCTGAGTCTTCGCTGCCTCAAACGCGCAATAGAACAACACTGTGGCAAGCATCGTGACCTTGATCTTGTTGATTTCCGGGTCACCGCCCCACACCGCCGGCTTCCAATTGAAAAGAACCGCTGCCGCGGCGCCGAGCCAAATCATGATATACCAACTGAGGCCCACAATACCGTTCTCGAAGAGCGAACGGTGAAATTCGCCGTGCACATTGTACCGGAAGCGCTGCGGGACAGATCGGTCGCGCCTAATCTCCTTGATGAATTGATCCGTGCCGATGCCAAAGATCGGCTGTTCCTTCCAGAGCTGCATCGCGTACCGGTTCGAAAACTCGCGCTGTGCGTTGCTCAAACTTGGCAGATTCTCCGCCACTGCGATCTCTGAAAGGCTCATCTGTGCCACCTCATTCGAGCCCAGACTTTCGAGTTGCCGCTTAAGATACCCAGACTGGTCAAGGCTCACCGCGATCATCAGGGCTGGGACCGCCGCAAGCCCCATGACGATGAGCCGTGGATCCCTCGGCCCAAACCAGGTGACCAGCGCCAGCGTGCCGATCAAATAGGCTTTTCGCTCCCCTGACATGAAGATCAGTACCGCGGTCGCGATGATCAGCAATGGCCACACCAGTTTCGGGATCGATCTTCCGTAAACGGCGGCCATGATGACCATCAGCGTCGGCAACAAGACGAAGATGAGCTTGGGTTCGTTGAGGCGTTTCCAGCCGACGTAAAAGCCTTGGCTGATGTGCCAATAGGCATTGTAGATCATCAGGCAAACGCACAGGGCAAGGAAGATCTTGAAGCTCTGCTTAAATGTTCGCTCTGTGAAGTAGCCAAATGCGCAAAAGCAAAAGCCGAAGAGGATCGCGCTCTGGATTGCCTCTTTGATGGTGGTCGTCATGTCGAAGAACGAGGCGGAAATCGCGAGGTGCGCGTAGTATCCAACGACAAGAATCACGAGCGGTGCCGTCATCGGGGGCGTGCGAAATCCTCGCCAAACGATCAGCCCAATGCAGAGGATCGCAAAAAACTCAAAGGGCGCCATGACGGCAGGCCCCAACTTCACATCGAAGGGAAGAAAAATCAGCGCAGCGGTGATCGCGAGCAGAACATTGATCAGCCCGGATCCGGTATCCTCCGGCTCAGCGGCGGTTTGGCGCGCGCGTGTTGCAACCATTGACACGTATCAATTGCCCAATCTTCACCTTCGGCGAGCTTCCCCACGCTCATACACCGGCTAAACCCATTTAAGATGTGCGCACAGTCTGAACCGCGCGTCTCTAGCATTCTGTCTCAAAGATCTGCAGGGCGCTACCAACGCCGACCTGGCGGACTTGCTTAAGAGTAGCCGATGACTGACTTGCGACCCGCCTTAGAGGAACCGCTGCCGACGGACCGAAGCGAGGAACGTCCTTTGTCGGTATTGTTCGTGATGCCGGTTTTCATGCCGGAGTCCTATGGCGGTGCTGAACAACAGTGCCGGCGGGTTGCCGAGCGGATGATGTCGCGGGGCGTCACCTGCCACGTTCTCGCTCCCGCCCTCGATGCCTCCATCGGCGATGCGCCGGTCGGCGATTTGCCTGTCACGCGGATGGTCGTTGACGCGTATCCGAACAATGGCGGCCGCGACATCCTCTCATTTCTTTCTTGGACAATGCGTGTTCGGCAGTGGATCAAAGCCCGGCGGCATGATTTCGACATCATTTACGTGTTTCATTCCCGCTTACACGCGTTGGGGCCGGCCCTTGGCGCGCTAGAGGCGGGGATACCCATGTTCACAAAGCTTGGTGGCGGCGGACCGGGATTTGAATTCTACGCCTTGCGCGCAAAAAAATACCTCTATGGCCGGTGGGCCGAGACCAAAATTCGCGCCGCGACGACAAAATTTGTGTCGAACGCCAGCCAGATTACCCGAGACTTGCAAGACAATGGCGTGATGTCTGCGCAAATTTTGGAAGTGGCGAACGGGTTCGATGCGCCGCCGGAGACGGAGGTGTTTAGCGCCATTGCGCGTCGGGACGCGCGGCATATGGTGTTTGCTGGCCGCTTCGCTGCGGTGAAGAACCTGCCCTTAATCATTGAGGCTTGCGGGATCTTGAAGGCCCGGGATGTTCCATTCCGGTTGACGCTTCTGGGGGACGGGCCCGAATTCTCCGCCTTGAGCGCCCGTGTCAGCGCGCTGGGACTGGAAGATGTGGTGTCTTTGCCCGGCGCGGTAACGGACCCGGCGTCCTACTTCTTCGACGCCGATTTTTACGTCTCGGCTTCCGAGGTTGAAGGTCAATCGAACGCATTGATCGAAGCGATGGCGCATGGCGTCGTCCCGATTGTGGTGCGCGCGAGCGGCACGGAGGACCTGATCCTCGAGAGCAAGTCAGGCATCGTCGTTGAACAGGCAACCGCAGAAGGCCTCGCAGCGGCGCTCGCGCAAGGTCTTGAGCTGTCCCGTGAAGACCGTCATCGGTTGGCCTTAGGGGCCTATCACCACATCACAGAACTCGCCGATCTCGATCGCGTCGTCGATCGCACGCTCGATGCCTTTCATACCGCGCTCACGGCGACAGGCGAGCCCGCCAACCCGGGGGTGCACGCATCAATATGACGGCACCTTCTCCAAGCGTCGCGGCCATCCTGACCTGCTATAATGAGGGGCCGTTTATCGGAGAGGCCGTGCGGTCGATCCTCGAGCAAACCGCGCAGGCGCAGATCACAGACATTGTGATCGCCGACGATGGCTCTGCACCTCATACCGTCGCGGTGCTGAAGGACATTCAAACCTGGGACCCGCGGATCAACGTCATTTTCGGGGCGGGCGGGAATGGACTGCCGGCGCAACGAAATTTGGCGATTGGCGAGACCAACGCCACCTTTCTCGCGATTTTGGACGGCGATGATATCTGGTGCCCAGAGAAGATCGAAAAACAATTAGCGGCTGCCGCGTCGGACGAAGGCGTGGGGCTCGTCTATTCTGACTATTACGCTTTCTCCGATGACGGATTGGGATCAGCCCGCGCGGCGGGGATCTTGGACCTGACCCATGAGACCCATTTGTCGCGCGCCTATTTCCTCAACGATCCTCCCATTATTCCGTCAACGGTCCTGATCCGGCGCTCGTTCTTCGAAGCCGTCGGCGGCTTTGATGCGTCTATCAAGGTGTTCGAAGACACGGATATGTGGCTACGCCTTGCGCGCGTCTCGACTTTTCGGGCGGTGAATGAACCGCTTATTTATAAGCGATATCGTGGCGCTAGCATCACTGGCGGCCGCACAGATTTGATGGCGCATCACGCTTTCGTGGCATTCAAAGCGGCGGCAGATGAACCGGCACTGTTGCCGTTGGTGCCCTCACGGCTTGCAGAACGCGCCCGAAAACTGGGCAATCACCGGTTTGTTTTCGGCGACGACGTGAATGCCGCGCGATTGTTGCGGCTGTCGGTCAAACTCAATCCGTTCAATTTGTCCGCGTGGGGCAGCCTCTTGGCAGTTCAGTTCTTTCCTCGCTTGATCCGCAAGCTTTTGGGCCGCAAGCTCGAAGCACGGCGACAAGCCTTCGGTGTCACGACAATACGTTCAGTGTAATGCAAAAAACAGTCGCGATCATTTCGTGCGAGTATCCGCCATTTCCCGGCGGTATCGCGGCCTATGCCGGTGCCATCGTCTCTGAATTACGGCACGCCGGCGCTAAGGTCTTCACAATCGTTCCGCAATATGACGAGTTTGAGGATGGGGCGGCAGAAGCGGATGATCATCGATTGCTGAGGCATCACGGTATTCCGCCAAAAGCTTTAATGCGTATGGTGAAAATCTTGCGCGAGCTTCCCGCTGGCACGCCTGTCCTTTGCGCTGATATTCGGTCTGTGATGGCTTGCTACGTCACCAAACCGCTTCATCAGCGGGCCTATCGCGCGATGAT
>CAYFHK010000045.1:0-19597 GCA_964342585.1 uncultured Caulobacterales bacterium
TGCGCCCATTGACCCCGCTTTCAATACCGTCACGCCGTGGATCGTGATCGCCTTGCGGTGTGGCGCCGCCTGCGTGCTGGGTCTGGTGATCGGCTTTGAGCGTGAGGCGAGAGACCGTCCGGCGGGATTGCGGACGCATATGCTCACCGCCCTGGCAGCGGCGCTTTTCACGTTGATCGCGAAGGAGCTGATCAATGCCTATGGTGGCGATGATGGGGCGACGCAGCTTGATCCGATCCGCGTGGTCGAAGCGGTCACGGCAGGGGTCGCCTTCATCGCCGCTGGTGCGATTATTCGGGCGCGTGGGTCCGTCCGTGGGCTGACAACGGGGGCGGGTATGTGGCTGGCTGGGGCGATTGGCCTCGCCTGCGGTGCCGGTTTCTTGGTCATCGCCATCATCGGAACAGTCCTCGCCGTCGCCATCTTGTTCCCCCTTAGATTGCTGGAGGATCGCTTCTTCCCGGATGACGAATAAGGATGAAACGAGATGGGAGTTTCGCTGTTGGCCATGCGATGTGTCGCCGCTCTGGGCGCAGATAGAGCGTGAGTATGTCCGCCACGACGAAGAACGTCGCACCGACACCTATTTCCTCTCGTCAGCACGCAAAGATCTAATGCCGAAACTGCGCGGCGGGGACCGTTTTGAGATCAAGCAATTGATGGAGACGCGAGATGCGCTCGAGAAATGGTCGCTGCCCATCTCCGTTCCCTCGCCATTGGTCAAAGCGGACGCAGAAAGAATCGCCGTCTTCTTCAAAGACATTTCGGCAGAGCGGCTCACTGGCTGTGGAGGGGAGCAGCTCGAAGTCCTGTTTGGTAGCATCTGCCACACCCATCGCGTTGAGAAGCACCGCGCACTGTTCACTTTAGGTGACCTGCAAGCGGAGTTAACGGCCGCGCGAGCGCATGGATCGATCGCCTTTTCTGTGGGCTTTGAATGTGAGGATGCAGAAACTCTGCACACGGAGCATCACCGGCTCGGGCTGTCGGCATTTGAAAACATCGCTTATTTTGAGGCGTTGGAAGCAAGACGCATTTTCGCGGCCTAAGCCGAGGGTCGTTGAACGGCAGGCCGGCGGTGTTGTCGACTATGCCACCCTCTTCTAATCTTTATGGGGAGTGATTTCGGTTTGCCGGCGAGGGAAAGCCGATCGACAGCCACCCCAGCTGGACTGCCTCCAGTCAACTGCAACATTCTCTAGGCATCCGCGTTTGGTGCGTTAGGACCGCAATCTCTGCCGTGGGAGGATCTGATGGAAATTCACAAGATCAAGACAGACGGGTTGGCGCATCTTTCCTATTTGCTCACGTCGAATGGCGAGGCCGCCGTGATCGATCCACGCCGCGATGTCGATATCTATCTAAACATGGCCCGTGCGGCGGGGTGCGAGATCACCCATATCTTTGAGACCCACCGTAACGAAGACCTCATTTCCGGCGCCGGTATTTTGGCCGATATAACGGGAGCGGATGTTTGGCATGGCCCCAACCCGGCGGCGCCTGTCCAGTACGCGAAGACGACAACTGAAGGGGATCGCTATGATATCGGCGATGCCACGATCGCGGTGCTGGAGACGCCGGGGCACACAGACGACTCGCTGTCTTTCGTCCTTTATGATCGCAACTGGAATGAAGGGGCGGTTGGCGTCTTCACCGGCGATGCGCTTTTCGTTGGCGATGTGGGGCGCACAGACTTTTACCCCGATCGCCGCCGCGAGGTCGCAGGGCTGCTTTTCGATAGCCTCCAGAAATTACTCTCATTGGGCGATCACGTGCTCCTTTACCCGGCCCATGGCGCAGGCTCCGTTTGCGGATCGGGCATGGCAGACCGCGAGTTCTCCACGCTGGGCCATGAGCGTCAGAACAACGCCCGCCTGCAGCTCGATCGCGACGCCTTTATCGAGGCAAAGCTCGCCGAGCATCACGAGCAGCCGCCCTATTTCCGGTTGATGGAGCGGCTTAACCTTGAGGGCGCAACGCCTGTTCGCCGATACGCCTTGCCCGCGGTCGCGCTTAGCGAGGGCGGTGGTGATGCATCGAAGGTGCAGCTGGTCGATGTGCGCGGCATTGCCGATTTCGCCGGTGCGCATATCCCCAACACGTTGGCCATTCCGGATGATATGCTGGCCGCCTTTGCGGGTTGGCTTCTCGATCCGGAGGCGCCGATCGAGCTGATCGCCCGCGATGCGGCGCAGGCCGAACGGTCGGTCAAAACCTTGGAACGGATTGGGTTTGATGGCGTCGCACGGTTCCGGACAGGGATCGTGCCTGTCGCCACCGCGGGCAAATCATTCGCGTCGCTCCCTTTCGTCGATACTGAGACTGTTGCGGCGCGGCGCGGCGATGCCGATTGGTGTCTCCTTGATGTGCGCGATGCGGCGGAATTTGGAAGCGGTCACATTGAGGGGGCAAAGAATATCTATGTGGGGCACCTGCCCAACATGCTCGATGCGCTGCCGAGAGAGAAACAGATCACGGTGATGTGCGGCAGCGGTGCGCGCGCCACCATCGCCGCGTCCGTTCTCCTCAAAGCTGGCTTTGAGAAGGTCGATGTCTATCTTGGCTCGTGGAAAGCGTGGACGGCGACGCAGAACTAGCCGGGCCTGCCGCTCACTCCCGCCGCAGCACCGTATCCGTGATAAAGCTGCCCATCTTCCCGGCCTTGAAGGCGGCCGTCACGGCCTTTGGATCGTAGGCGTCTGATGCTGCCCAGGCGAGGAAATGCTCGCGGTTCGGCTCCACGCAGTCGACCTTGGCGGCGGCCTCATAGACATCGAAGAAGAAGCCCAAAACGCCCGTTTTGCCGGCTTTCACATGGCCATATTTGAACGTTAGTTGTTCTCGGGCATCGGCGAGCGACGTGCCCTCACGCAGAAATTTGTAGAGCACGGAAGAAATGCCCGCCCGGTCCGCGCCGGATTTACAATGCATCATCGCGGGGTAGGCCATCGTCCGGAACAGATCGTCGATGCCGGCGATAAATTCCTTATGCGGCGCTTCGCGGGAGAAGGCGCGGAAGTTCACCAACTTAATCCCGTTCTCGCGGCAGGCTTCTTCCTCCAGCCAGTAAAAGGCTGGCTGCGGTCCTTCCTCGCGAATGCCGCGCAGATTGATGATGGTCTGCACACCATGCTTCTCTCGCCATTCGCGAATCTTGGCGGGGGAGGGCTGATAGCTGCGCCACATCTCATCAGAGATTTGGTGCGAGTTGTCATAGATTTTCCGCAAGACCCCATGGTCTTCCAGCATGAGAGATTTCCACGCGGCCTTGCGGCCTTCGGGCGTCTCAAACTCATCGCGGGTGAGGTGAGTGATCTTGCCCATTAGGAGGCGGACTTTCCGGGCAGGTCATCGTCACGCCAATGCTGCGTCACCCATGGGGCGGGCTTGGCATGTTTGTAGAACCGTTTGTACCAGGGGGCAGGCCAGTTGCCTGCGGCTGCCTCGTCGATATCGGGGCGCCCGGTGAAGACCACCAACTTGGCCGTGTCGGGCAGAGGCGGGGTCTGCACCCAATTCATGGGGAAGCGCGGGACGAGGGTGTGCTTGAACGAGACGCACCAATCGCGCGGCCAGAAAACCTGATCGGTGATCAGCCTTGAGATATATTGTTGTTCGATCCGATGCTCGCGCAGCACCGCCTCGGGGTCGGCGGCGAAGCGATCGAACACCTCTTTGTGCTGACCGGCCCGAAACCGGAAAGCGGAGGTGTTGCCGATGTCCTCGCCCTTCTGCGTCCAGTTTTCGATCACGCAATATTGGCCGGGGGCGTAATCGAACATCTCGTCCATCGGCCCGGTGACCAGAAGGTCGAGATCCAAGAACAAGACATCGCCCTCGAGGTCGGCGAGTGGGTATTGCCAGACCGAGAGCTTTCGCCACGGCGTCCACGCAAACCGCTCGGGCAGGGGGATTGGCGGTAGGGGATGCGCCTCGATCCCTTTGGCCAAGCCGTCTGGATTATCCGTGAAGCAAAGAAAGCGGTGAGGGCGCGTAAGATGCCGCCGCACCGCGGCGTAGAGCCGGTTAACGTAGGGCGATGGATATCGCGTGCCCCATTTCATACAGATCACGCTGACGGGATCGCCCATCTTTCGCACTCTCTTCTCTGCCGATTGGGGGCGATAGCGGAGACTGGTGATGGAGGCCAGGGTCCCGCAACGCGCGGCGCGGCGATCAATCCGTTTCAATCCGCAAACGATGTCGGCAGTCGTGCACTTGACGCGCATGGCCCTTCCTGTCCATTGCATCGTCCTTTGCCGTTGACCCGTACCCGATGCCTGACCTGTTACTCGAGCTGTTCTCGGAAGAAATTCCCGCCCGCTTGCAAGAGCGCGCGGCGGGCGATCTGCATCGGCTGATGGGCGACGCTCTCAAAGCGGCCGGGTTTGAGCCTGAGGCCGCAAAGGCCTTCGCAACGCCGCGCCGGCTGACGCTGCTGGTCACCGGCCTGCCGCCAAAGCAGGCTGATCAGCGCGAGGAGCGAAAGGGCCCCCGCGTCGGCGCGCCCGAAAAGGCGATCGAAGGGTTCCTGCGCGGCGCCGGCCTCCAATCCATCGACGAAGCCCGGATCGAAAGCGACAAAAAGGGCGAGTATTACGTCGCCACCGTTGAAACCAAGGGCCGACCGACGCCGGACGTGATCGCCGAGATTATCCCGGCGCTCGTCAAAGACTTTCCGTGGCCAAAATCCATGCGGTGGGGCGATGGCGAGCTGCGTTGGGTGCGGCCGCTCCATCGCATTCTCTGTACCTTTGACGGCGAAGTGGTGCCGTTTTCCGTCGCGGGGATTGAGAGTGGCGACCTGACTGAGGGTCACCGGTTCATCGCGCCCGGCGAGATCCAAGTGCGCAGCTTCGAGCCCTATCGTGAGGCGCTGGCGCGGGCGAAGGTCATTCTTGACCCTGAAGAGCGCCGCGAGAAGATCTTGGGCGAGGCAAAGGCGCTTGCTTCGGCGCAAGGGCTCACCCTGGTTGATGATGAAGGCTTGCTGCGCGAGGTCGCCGGGTTGGCGGAGTGGCCGGTGGCCCGCATCGGCAGCTTCGATGAAAAATTTCTCACCGTGCCAGCTGAAGCGCTGATCGCGTCGATGCGGGGGCACCAGAAATATTTCTCCGTGCGCAATCCTGAAACGGGCGCGCTGGCGCCCCGGTTTATCTGTGTGGCGAATGTGGAGCCCGAAGATGGCGGCGCGGCGATGATGCGCGGCTATGAGCGTGTGCTCGAAGCGCGGCTGTCAGATGCGTGGTTCCTCTACCATCAGGATTTGAAAACCCCGCTCGCCGTGCATGCGGATCGCTTGGCGGACATCACCTATTTCGAAGGGCTCGGCACGGTCGCGGAAAAAGCGGGGCGGATCCGCAAGCTGGCCGGCTGCATCGCCACGGCGCTAAAGGCAGATGTGGAAAAAACCTTGCGCGCCGCTGATCTCGCCAAGGCGGATCTGGTAACGGAAATGGTCGGCGAGTTCCCCGAATTGCAGGGGATTATGGGCCAGTATTATGCGAGGGCAGCGGGCGAGGACGAAGAGGTCGCCCAAGCGATCGCTGAACATTACAAGCCCGCCGGTCAGGATGATGCGGTGCCCACCGCGCCTGTCAGCGTGGCGGTTGCTCTTGCCGATAAGCTCACCACGCTGACGGATTTCTGGTCGATTGGGGAAAAGCCGACAGGCTCGAAGGATCCCTTTGCGCTCCGGCGGATGGCGCTCGGCGTCATTCAAATCCTGTTTGACGGCAGTCACCGTCTTTCCTTGCGCGATTATTATGACGGCTTGCCCAAAGAAACGGCCGAAGATCTGCTCGATTTCTTCCATGACCGGCTCGAGGTATTCCTGCGCGGGTCCGGCCATGCGCATGATCGGGTGCGCGCTGCTCTTGCCTTGCGCGATGACGATCTCGTCTTGGCGGTCCGCCGGTTGAATGCCGTTGAGCAGATTCTTGAGGCGGATGAGGGCGAGCGGCTGCTCGCCGCCTATAAGCGGGCGCGCAATATCCTGCGCGCCGAAGAGAAAAAAGATGGCGCGGCGGTCAACCAAACCGTCGATCCCGCGTTACTGGAGATGGACGAGGAGCGGGAGCTCGCTGAAAAATTGGCGAAAGTGCAGGAAACCGCAGAACCAGCGATCAAGCTGGAGGCCTTTGGTATGGCGATGAGCAGCATCGCATCGCTTCAATCGCCGCTCGATGCTTTCTTTGAGGCGGTCACTGTTAACGCCGAAGACGCGGCGCTTCGCCGAAATCGTCTCGCGCTTCTCAAAAACATCGTTGCAACCTGTGATCGGGTGGCAGACTTCTCGCATCTTGAAGGCTGAGCTAGGATGGCATTTGATAGAGTGGCACAACGCTTCCGTTCGAGAAGTGGTCATCCGGGTTTGCGCCGGCTTTGTAGGTGGGGAAAGCAGCGTTGACCGGGGCGGTCAGGTCGCCGATAGGCGAGGATCGGTCCGGTAGGTATGGGTTGGGCATTGGGGAATGCCGCCTGTGCGAGGATGAGAACAACAAGTGATCGGACGAAAGGTCGTATCGTGACGCAATTCATCTACAATTTCGGAGGGGGATCCGCCGACGGCAAATCGGAGATGCGGAATTTGCTCGGCGGAAAAGGGGCCAACCTGGCAGAAATGGCGTCCCTGGGGCTGCCTGTGCCGCCGGGCTTCACCATTACGACAGAAGTCTGCACGGCGTTTTACGACAATAATCGCCAATACCCGGCGGGCCTCGATAAGGCCGTCGATGATGCGATGGCCAAGATCGAAGGGCTGGTCGACAAAAAATTCGGCGATGCCACCAATCCGCTCCTCGTTTCGGTGCGATCGGGCGCCCGGGCCTCCATGCCGGGGATGATGGATACCGTCCTCAATCTCGGCCTCAACAAAGAGACGGTGGAAGGCCTCGCCAAGCTCTCGGGCGATGAGCGCTTCGCCTATGATAGCTATCGCCGCTTCATTCAGATGTATTCCAACGTCGTCTTGGAGATGGATCACCACGCGTTTGAAGAGATCCTCGACGACTATAAAGAAGAGCGCGATTACGTTCTCGACACGGATTTGAGCGCAGATGATTGGAAGGCGCTGATCGTCAAATATGAGGAAGCGGTCGAACGCATCCTCGGCAAGCCTTTCCCCCAAGACGTGAATGAACAGCTTTGGGGCGCGATCAACGCTGTCTTCGGCTCGTGGATGAATGAGCGGTCGAAAACCTATCGTCGGCTCAACAGCATTCCAGAAAGCTGGGGCACGGCCGTCAATGTGCAGGCCATGGTGTTCGGCAATATGGGCGACACCTCGGCCACCGGCGTTGCGTTTACGCGGGACCCTTCCACTGGCGAGAAAGTCTATTACGGCGAATTCCTGGTAAACGCCCAAGGCGAAGACGTGGTGGCCGGCATCCGGACGCCGCAGCCGCTCACCGTCGCCGCGCGCGAGAAAATGGGCTCCGAGCTGCCATCGCTCGAAGAGGTGATGCCGGGCACGTTTGACGAGCTCCAGGAGGTCTTCAAGAACCTCGAAACCCACTACCGCGATATGCAGGACATCGAGTTCACCATCCAGGAGGGTAAGCTCTGGATGCTGCAAACGCGGAACGGCAAGCGCACGGCCAAAGCCGCGCTGAAGATTGCCGTTGATCTGTGTGAAGAAGGCAAAATCACCGAAGACGAAGCGGTGATGCGGGTGAACCCGTCTGCCCTCGATCAATTGCTGCACCCCTCGCTTGATCCCGAAGCGCCTCGCGATTTGGTGACCAAGGGTCTGCCAGCGAGCCCCGGCGCGGCGTCGGGCGAAGTTGTGTTCAATGCCGACGACGCCGAGCGCCTCGCGAATGATGGCAAGCGCGTCATGCTTGTCCGCACCGAGACGAGTCCCGAGGATATTCACGGCATGCACGCCGCCGCCGGGATTGTGACCGCGCGGGGCGGGATGACCTCGCACGCCGCCGTTGTGGCGCGCGGCATGGGCCGGGCCTGCGTCTGCGGCGCGGGGGACATCCGCATCGCGAAGTCTGGTGATGGCTTCACCGCCGCCGGCCGGACCTTCAAAGCGGGCGACGTCATCACCATTGATGGCTCGACCGGGGAAGTCTTCGCGGGCGAAGTGACGACAATTGAGCCCGAGCTTTCAGGCGACTTTGCGAAAATTATGGAGTGGGCGGATAAAAACCGCCGCATGAAAGTGCGCGCGAACGCCGAAACCCCGCTTGACGCAAAAACAGCCCGCGGCTTTGGCGCAGAGGGCATCGGGCTTTGCCGGACAGAGCATATGTTCTTCGAAGCCGACCGCATCCTGGTCGTGCGCGAAATGATCCTGGCTGAGAAGGAAGAGGCGCGGCGGGCCGCACTCGCCAAGCTCTTGCCGGTGCAGCGGGGTGACTTCCACGAGCTGTTCACAGTCATGCGCGGGCTGCCGGTCACGGTCCGCCTCCTTGACCCGCCGCTCCACGAGTTCTTGCCGCACACGGATGAAGAAATCGAAGAGGTGGCGAAGGCTGCTGGCGTCGATGCTTCAGAATTCAAGCGCCGCGCGCGCGAGTTGCACGAGGCGAACCCGATGCTCGGCCACCGGGGTTGCCGTCTGGGGATCACCTATCCGGAAATCTACGAAATGCAGGTTCGCGCCATCTTGGAGGCGGCGTGCGACGTGGCAGCCGAAACCGGCGATGCGGTGGTGCCTGAAATCATGGTGCCGCTCGTCTCAACGAAGGCCGAATTGAAGTTCCTGAAAAAGCGCATCGACGAAGTGGCGGCTGCGGTCTTCAAAGAAAAAGGTCGGACGCTCGACTATCTGGTCGGCACCATGATTGAGCTCCCTCGGGCCGCGCTCACCGCTGATGAGATCGCCGAAGACGGTGCCTTCTTCTCCTTCGGCACGAACGACCTCACCCAGACGACTTTTGGCCTCAGCCGTGACGATGCGGGCGCCTTCTTGCCCTATTACATCAAGCAAGGCCTCCTAGAGCAGGATCCGTTCGTCAGCCTTGACCAGAGCGGGGTCGGACACCTCGTCGAGATTGGTGCGGAGAAGGGCCGGAAGACGCGCCCTGATATCAAGCTCGGCATCTGCGGGGAGCATGGTGGTGACCCAGCATCGATCGAGTTCGTCGAGAAAGTGGGCCTCGATTATGTCTCGTGCTCGCCCTATCGCGTGCCGATTGCCCGTCTGGCGGCGGCACAAGCCTCTTTGTCGAAAGAGTCCTAAGCCTTTGGCGTGGCGGCGTTAATTGCGCGCCGCCACGCCCTTTACGTGTGAATGCAGTGCGGCATTCCCGCACGGCGTGGCTTTTTGGCACTAGCCATGCAGGGGTTTTGCCGTTACCCGCCGCGCCTTGCGATTTTCAAATTGTTCTTTTGGCGTCAAAGTACGTTTCAGGGCGGGTTTGAGTACAAGGGCATGACACAACACGTTTCACATAGCGCGGCATGGCGCACTTGGCTCATCACGGGAATGATCAGCGCGGTCGTGGCCAGCCTGCTCATCATGGTTGCTGTTGCGCCCTCTGCGCAGGCCGATGTCGAGACGGTGGATTACACCCCGCCACAGCCGAGCGAAGCCGAGCTTGCGGCCTTTGTCGCTGAGCTAGAGGCGAAGCGGCAGGCGCGAGCGGCGGCAGAGGCCGCCGCCAAAGCAAGGCGCCGCGACCCCTTCGAACAACTGCGTCTTGTGGGCCTCGATGGAGACGGTCTGAAAGCGGCCGCGGACTCTTTGGGGCTCGATCTAGGTGCCGTGGCAGAGATTGATTTGACGCAGATCGACCCAGACTCGATCGACAGCGAAGACCGCCGGTGTCTCAGCCAAGCGATTTATTACGAAGCGCGCAATCAGTCGGTTGCCGGGCAAATGGCGGTGGCGGATGTGGTGCTCAACCGCGTGGCCAGCCGTCGTTATCCAAACACGGTGTGCGGCGTCGTCTTCCAGGGCGCTCAGCGCGAGACCGGTTGCCAGTTCACCTTCACCTGCGATGGGTCGATGAATGCGCGTATCGAGCGCGATGCAATGTTCCGTGCACAGGTTTTGGCAACCGCCATCCTGGGCGGGTTCCATTTGCCGCTGTCGCAGGAAGCGACCAATTATCACGCGAATTACGTGCTGCCCTATTGGGCGCCGACATTAGACGAGACCGTCGTGATTGATGATCACGTCTTCTATAAACGGGGCCGGAACTTCCGCCTCGCCGCAATGCGCGACCGCGGCTAAGCTCACCCCTCTAGCGACAGCTCCATCCCGATATCGAGGGTGGGCGCTGAATGGGTGATCCATCCCGACGAAATGATATCGACGCCCGTCTCGGCGATGGCCCGCGCGGACTCCACGGTCACATTGCCCGACGCTTCGAGGACGAGCTGACCGCGCGCCATCTTCACCGCCTCGCGCAGCATCTCCGGTGACATATTATCGAGAAGGGCGATGTCGGCGCCTTCGCGCAACACCTCGGCGAGCTGTTCCAGCGTATCAACTTCAATCTCGATGCTGACGGTGTGGCCAACGCGTTCTTTCACACGGCGCAGGGCAGCGGGGATGCCGCCCGCCGCGATGATATGGTTGTCCTTGATCATCACCGCATCATGCAGGCCAAAGCGGTGATTGCCGCCGCCGCCGCAACGCACCGCATATTTCTGGATCGCCCGCAGCCCTGGATGGGTCTTCCGTGTGCACGCGATTTTGACACCTGTGCCATCCACGGCGTCGACCAAGGCGCGGGTGGCGGTGGCGATCCCACTCATGTGGCAGAGGGTGTTCAGCGCCACGCGTTCTGCCGTCAGCAGGGATTGGGCGGGGCCTCTCACTTCCAGCAGCGTGTCCCCTGAAGCGACCTGCTCGCCGTCGAGCTTGGTCGGCAATACCTCAATGGAGGCATCAAAATGACGAAACGCCATGGCGACGACGGGAATGCCCGCGGCCACGCCCGCTTTGCGCGTGTTGAGCGTGGCGGAGGCGACAGTGTGCGGATCGACCGTGGCGAGGGTCGTCAAATCACCCGCATCGCCAAGATCCTCTTCAAAGGCTTTGTCGATGAGGTGACGGAGACTGGCTTCAGGAAGGGGGAACAGCATCATGCCCGCCTTTGTGTCTTGGGTGTTTCCGGTGTCATCGGAACAAACTCGCTCACGATATCACCGTCGCGCTGATAGATGAGTTGATGGGTGGGGGTGGCCGCATTTGGGAAATCCGCACGCTGATGGGCGCCGCGGCTTTCCTCGCGCGCAAGCGCCGCCGTGAGGATGAGCTGAGCGGCGTCTCGCCCTAAGGCATCCCCCAGGGTTTCGGGCGATATTTCCGCGCAAAGGCTCAGTGCATTTTGAAGGCCTGCGGCGGTGCGCAAGAGGCCCGCCTCGGCGGCCATGCGCTGGCGCAGGGGGCCAAGTGATGTGCTTGGCTTCGCCGGGAAGGGCGGCTGCGGGGTCGCGAGGGAGGCTTCGCTGCGCTCCTTCGTGTCGATGCCTAAATTGGCGATTTTGTCTGCCGCGCGTTTGCCGAAGACCAGTGCCTCGAGCAGGGAGTTCGACGCCAGCCGATTTGCACCGTGGACGCCGCTACTGGCCACCTCGCCGACAGCCCATAGGCCGGGCACGCTGGTCTGCCCATCAATATCCGTCAGGACACCGCCCATGTGATAATGCGCAGCAGGCGCCACGGGGATCGGCTTGATGGCGGGGTCGATGCCGGCCTCCATGCAGGCGGCATAAACGGTGGGGAAACGAGATTTGAAAGCGGTACCAATGGCTTGGCGCGCATCGAGAAAGGCTTTGCCGGTCTCCGCGATGGCCTGCGCCACGCCGCGCGCCACAACGTCTCGCGGCGCCAATTCCGCATCGGGATGAAGTGTCGTCATGAACCGGCGTCCCGCCGCATCGTGGAGTGTCGCGCCCGCCCCTCTGATGGCTTCAGTGGCCAAGGGCGCCGGGTCTTTGCCGATATCGATGCCAGTGGGATGAAATTGCACAAACTCAATGTCGCGCAACGTTGCGCCCGCGGCAGCGGCCATGGTCAGGCCGTGTCCTTGCGCGTGCAGGGGGTTGGTCGTCACCGCGTAAAGCCCGCCCATCCCGCCGGTGGCGAGGACCACCTGCGTTGCGGACAAACGAACAGCCTTTTGGTCCGCGACAGACCACGTATCAACGCCGACAACAGCGCCGTCAGCGGTCACCAGTTTGTAGGCCACCATCTGTTCGTGCACGGTGATGTGCGGGGCGGCGGCGGCCTTCTCGGCGAGCACCCGCATGATGGTGGCGCCCGCTTCGTCCCCGCCGACATGGACAATCCTTGCGCGGCCATGGGCCGCTTCGCGCCCTACGGCGAGGTTGCCCGCCGCGTCGCGGTCGAAGGGCACGCCGAGCGATGCGAGGTCATGAACCGCGGCCGGGCCTTCCGTGCACAACACGCGGGCTGCCGCCTCATCTACAAGGCCAGCGCCGGCCGCGAGGGTATCTGCCAAATGATCCTCGGCGCTATCGTCTCGCGCCATGGCGGCCGCTAAGCCGCCCTGCGCCCATCGTGAAGAGCCGCCACGACCGATCTGCCGTGCCGTGATCACCGTCACGGGCAGGGGCGCGAGCTTGAGCGCCGTATACAAACCAGCGATCCCGGCGCCGATGATGACGATGCCGGGATCTGATTTGTGGGTCTCGTTCGAGGTCACCTTACCGGTGCTCGACAGCGATCACATCGTTGCCGCGACGCGCCGCAAAGTTCGACACTTTGCCAAGGTCGGGCAGGGCGACCATGCGCTCCACCGCCTGGCGCGCTTTTGCGGCGACGGCCGGATCGACGGTCACTTCATGCTCACCGGTCTCCAGCGAGCGCAAAATGCCCTCCAGCGTGATCCGCTTCATATGCGGGCAGAGATTGCACGGACGGACGAAATTCACATCCGGGTTCTCGATGGCGACATTGTCCGACATCGAACATTCGGTGATGAGCACCACATTGTTCGGGCGGTTCTTCTTCACATAGCCTGACATCGCTGAGGTCGAGCCGGCAAAGTCGGCTTCCGCCAACACATCCGGCGGGCACTCAGGGTGCGCCAACACGATCACACCGGGCTTACCTTCGCGGATCTCGCGTATGTCGTCTGCGGTGAACCGTTCGTGCACTTCGCATGCCCCGGCCCAGGTGATGACTTTCTTGTCGGTCATCGCCGCCACATTCTTCGCCAGATATTGGTCAGGGATGAGGATCACTTGATCCGTGCCCCACTCGGCGCAGATATGTTCGACCACTTGCACCGCATTCGACGAGGTGCAGCAGATATCCGTCTCCGCTTTCACATCGGCGGTGGTGTTCACATAAGTGACCACCGGGGTGCCCGGATAGCGCTGTTTCAACAGGCGCACATCATCGCCTGTGATCGACGAGGCCAACGAGCAGCCCGCTTCCATTGAAGGGATGAGCACGGTCTTTTCCGGCGCGAGAATTTTCGAGGTCTCGGCCATGAAGTGCACGCCCGCCTGAACGATGATCTCTGCATCGGTCGCCGCGGCTTCGCGGGCGAGGGCAAGGCTATCGCCACGGAAATCGCCCACCGCGTGGAAGATCTCCGGCGTCATATAATTGTGCGCCAAGATCACCGCGTTTTTTTCGCGTTTGAGATCATTGATGCGCGCAATGGTCGGCGCGTGCAGGTCCCATTCAAGGCGCGGGATAATGTGCGCAACGGCGGGGTAGAGGGGATCGGTCTTCGCCCGCACCTCATCTGTGAGGGCAAGCGGGATTTCACCTTCAAAACCATGAGCTGGCATGGAACGTCCTCCTCGGGCTTTTGCTCTTATAGAGAATATGGGTGGTGAACATATGCCCATCAAGAGCAAAAGGCAAATGTTATCCACAGCTCTTCGCGACTATAAATTGTCTAGCGTTTTCAACGGATAAGCCGGTTTCAGGTTGCATGTCGCCAAAAAAAGCGTCTGCGACATAGCGCGGCGACGGACTTATCCATCGTCTGTGACGTAGCAGGCCACGGGGCTTGTCGCGCAAATTCGCGCGGCGTCTGCGCTGGGCAGTGGGCCCATTCTCACTTTGAAGAGACCGTTTTCGCGCCCTTCCGGGCGGCTCACGAAAACCGGTGCGGCGGGGTTCACTGCCGATCGAACCGCGCGCAGCAGCGTTAAGGCACGATGTTCAGCGGCAAAGGCGCCAAACTGCGCATAGGCATGATCTTTCGGCATCGGCGCTGCTTCCGGCAGCGTGGCCTCGCCAGCATAGCGCACCTCGATCCGCTCTGTTGGCGGCGTTTGGCGCCGAGGGGCCGCCGAAGTGTTCGTTGGGCTGATCGTCAATGCCTCCCGCGGCGCCTCCTCTAGTGGGGGCTGCTCAATGGCGCCGAGCTGCGAGGGGGTCGGCCCTGTCGGCGCCATGACGGGGTCGCCAGGGTTTTGCGGCACCATCATGCCGCCCATGCGCATCATTTCGAGCTCCACCCGCAGGCGCGCGAGTTCAAGTTCGTAAAGCCGCGTGCAATCCACGCGCCGGCCCCGTTTGCCGAGCGGCACGACAACACGGCCGTAAAGCGCGGTGCTGCCGCGATCGAACACATCGTTCGATCCGATCACGCCCATATCGACGTAAGGTCCGCCCGACCCGATCGCGGACTCGCAGCTCACCCCGCCGGCGCCGCGTATCACATCTTGGCCGTGGAAAGATGGCGTATTCGGCAAAAACAGGCTATTTTGATTGTGTACAGAGCTCTGCGTCGGCAAGATGATCTGCGGATTGATGGGTTGCCCCCCGATGTTCGAGGATGCCGTGTCCACCTCTTGAGCGAGAGCAACGTACGGCATGAGCTTGGCGACGAGCAGAAAAGCCGCAACCCTTATTGCCAGGCCGCCCGCTGAATGGCGCGGTATTTTCCGCATACCTGACCTCTCAAGCCGGTTCCGGCCCCATAAATCGGTTGGCTTAAGACGCACACATACATCGTTTGAGACGTGGCGCCGTTCAAAGGGGCGACGACGGTCAGCGGGGCTGTCGACCCTGCCGCCATATTGAACTGATCACGTGAAAACCGCACGTCGTTGATCGGCACCCAGTTTTCTGTATACGCATGAACGGAAAAACGTGTCGCACTATCATAGGGATTTCGCACATTCAGCCGCATCGCAGCTTGATCAGAGAAGGTGTAAATATCGGCTTTCATCGGCGTCAGGCTTTGGGCGCTCGCAGAAGGAGCGCTCACCAGGCCAAGACCAAAAGAGACCAGGGCGAGGATTACGGGGTGGCGCATGTGACCGTCACCGTCAGGCTATAGCTGCCCGCTTCATACGTACCCGTTGATTTTGTGGCGCTCGCATCGATGCTCAGGTTCGTCGTGCCCGAACCGGCGGCTTGCGCAACGCCTGCGGCCACATCACTGGCCGTTGTTGCGCCGCTGGCGTCGAATTCTGCGGCAAAGGTTGTGTTTGCCGCGGCGCTCGCCGGCGCTGAGTCGAATGCGGTGGCCGCCGCCAGCGTGATTTCGAAACTCGTGCTGTTGGTGGTGACGGTCGCTGTACCCGCGCTGCCGCCTGCCTCTGAACTGGCGATCACGGTGTTGTCCGTGCTGGCGGCCAATGTCCCGGCAGAGCCGGCCACCACCGTACATGTGTCTGAAATTGTCCCGTTGAACGTGACCGTATCGCTTTGGGCGAGTGCCGTGCTCAATAAGAGTGCCGTGCTGCTACCCACAGCCAAAGTAACCCGAACCATAAAACCTCCACTACGCTACCACCCACGACCCTGGCCTGAGAGGCCAAAAACCTGCACGCATAGGTCGTGTTCACTAGGGATGGCTTAAGGATATCAAATAAATATACCGTAAACAGAGTATTGAGAGGTTATGCTATAAATAGCGCGTATTTTTACGACGCTGTTAAGCGATCGAAAACCGTAACCGCGGGAGCGTCATGCCCGAGGCGTGTTTCTGCCGCGCTAAAGCCGATGCCCGATAAAGCGCTGCCGGGCGTCCACCGGTGGCCGCCGCAAGGCCCCCAGTCTTTTCGACCAGTCCCGCTGCTTCAAGGCTCCGGCGGAAATTCTGTTTGTGGATATCGAAGCCAAGAATGGCCTCCACCGCGATCTGAAGGTCAGTCAGCGTGAAGGCGTCTGGCATCATCTGAAAGATGATAGGCCGATAACGGAGCTTTCCGCGAAGCCGTCCAATTGCCGTGGCGAGAATGCGCCTGTGGTCTGAGAGCATCATGCGGCCGGTCGCGCTGTCAGGGTTTTCAGGCAGGGTGCCTTCTTTGTCCCGTGCCGCCTCGGCCACGAGGTGCGCTTCATAGAGCAGCTCATAGCGATCAAGCACGCGCTCCTCCTCCCACGGCACCCCATCAAGGCCAAAGGCAGCGCGCAGGCGCTGCCGACGCTCATCGGTGTGCGCCCAATCCTTCAGGGGGCAGAGGATATCCTTGTCGAGGCATCGAGGTCTCCCCTCACGCCAATCCTCCCACGGAAAATAAACATACCAATCGATCCATGAGGCGCGTTCGATGGCGGGGGGCGCAGGCTCTGCGGCGAGACCCAAATAGCCGACCGAGACGACCCGGTCAGTCGGCACGCTGTCGCGCATAAAGGCGCGGGGCGACTCGCGGCCCATATCGCCGAAGGTGTAGAGCTGCTCGACATAGCCGAGCGGCACGTCGGCCTGCTGCTCGACGAATTCGCGCATGCCCAATTCAAATGTCCGGTGCCGCGCCGGGTCGAACGCGCCGAAGGGCAGGCCCCACCCCACAGATCGCGAAAGGCACAAGACGCGTGGGCTGCGCCCCGACAGGGCGGTCAAAACGGCGTTGAGGCCGATAACGAGGCGCAGATCGGTCATGGCCGCCTTATGGCTAGCCGGGCAGTCGGCAGCAAGCATTGCCAGATGTCATTGCAGCGATCGTCTAAGCGGTCGACAGATTCGGCAAAGGAAACAGCCCCTTGAAACGATCGACGACGGAGCGGTCCCCCTCGATCAGCAGTCCCGCTGTTTCGGCTTCAGATAGGGCCATTCCGTCATACACAATCGCCGCCAACAAATTTGGGTCACCCGTAATACTCGCATCCGGCCGATTGTGATGGCCGTGCGAAAGTTGAAGCCGACTGTTTCCAACCCACACGCTGTGCGCCTGCCCGTTGCAGGAAAGATTGAGGCGAGCGGAGAAACCTTTTGCCAGGCTGGGGGCAAACATGGCCTTCAGAGAGAGCAGTATCGACGCTGCGCTCATTGGTTTGCCCTGAGGCAAATGCGGACTTTGCACCGCCCATTGGCCCAAAGTGATAAGCACCTGCTCCAGCCCGCGTCCCCATTCCGTCAACTCGTAGATTTGCGCCGGGGTCGGCGGCGGCGTGGTCCGTCGCGTGATGACGCCATACACTTCGAGGTCGTTCAGTCGCGTGGTCAGCATACTTGTGCTGATCCCTGGCAGCGCGGTTTTCAGATCGCTGAAGCGCAATGGACCGGTCATCAGCTCGCGCGCGATGAGCAAGGCCCAGCGCTCGCCGATCAAATCCATAGCATGCGCGGCGGCGCACCCATCTTCATATGCATTCTTACGTGGCATTGAACGTCGAGATAACTTGCTTTTCTGAAGTTGTCAGTTGCATTTTCGAACTTTAGGTGCGACGAATTGCTTCGAAGGCGCGGTGCGCCCTTGGCACTTCAACGCAATGGAGAGAGAGAATGAGCTACTTTGATGGGGTGGTCATCCCTGTGCCGACGAAAAATAAAGCGGCCTATTTAGCGATGGCTGAGAAAATGGCGGAGATGTTCAAGGCCAACGGCGCGGAGCAAATCGTTGAAGGCTGGGGCCATGATGTGCCCGAGGGCGAAGTCACCTCTCTATCTAAGGCCGTCCTCCGAGAGGAAGACGAGACCGTTGTTTTTTCTTGGATACGCTGGCCCTCCAAAGAGGTGCGTGATGCCGCGTGGGGAGTGATCTCGCAAAGCCCCGAAATGACTGAGATGGAACCCGTATTCGATGGCAAGCGGATGATCTTCGGCGGTTTCGATGTGTTGATGGAAGCCTAGGGCCCAATGGAATTCTCATCGAAAACCCGCTCCTGCCGTTTCTTTCAAGATGAGGCGGAGGCGGCGGCAAATTTCTATGTGTCCCTAATGCCGGGGAGCGAAATCGAGAACATCGTCCGCGCCGGGCCCAACGGGCCAGTCGTTGTTGTTGAATTCAGCCTCGCTGGGGCACCGTTTATGTGCCTCAACGGCAATCCGCAATTTGTCTCGACACATAGCTTCTCGATCTCCGTGCTCACGGAAGACCAGGCCGAAATTGACACCTTGTGGAACGCCTTCACCGAAGACGGCGGCGAAGAGGGCATGTGCGGTTGGTGTAAGGATCGCTTCGGTGTTCACTGGCAGGTCGTGCCTAAAGCGCTGCCGCGCCTCATGAGCCAGGATGGCGCCACGGCCGGGCGAGTGCAGGCGGCGATGATGAAGATGAAAAAGATCGTGATCGCTGACTTGGAAGCGGCGGCGGGCGGCTAAGCCTATTGTGAGCGTTCAAACAAAGCGCGGAAGCGGTCGAGATATTGCGCTTGCGCGTCTTCACTCGACAGGGGCGAAATGGTGATCGGTGTCGTGCCAGGGGGGACAGGGAACAAGCGTTCCGCCTCCGCCACATCGAAGCCGGCAATCTGCGTCGCCTCAAAATAGGCGCAGGCGCGATCGGCTTTCTTGATCAGCTTTTCCACCGCGGCGGGAAGTTCCGCAGGCAGACCAAAGCGAATATGGATTGCCCGCTGGAGCCCGTGCTCCACATCCTTATACCGCGCGCCCAGCGCCGCTTTGAACGGGCTAATCATATCGCCGATCACATATTCGGGCGCATCGTGTAGCAGGGCCGCAAGCTCCCATTGGAGGGGCCAATCGGGCTTCATCTCGCGGCAGAGGTCGGTGACGATCACGGAGTGTTGCGCCACGTTGAAGGGCATGGGCCCAAATGTTTGCCCATTCCATCGCGCGACACGGGCCAGGCCGTGCGCAATATCTTCGATTTCAACGTCGAAGGGCGAGGGGTTCAAAATATCGAGGCGGCGGCCGGACAGCATACGCTGCCACGCGCGGGGAGGTGTCGAAGCCATAGCGGCCGGGTCTAGGGCAAAGTGGGTCGGCGAAAAAGCCTCAACCCGGGCGCATCAACTCGAACATCGAGGCGGGTGTGATCTCGGCATAGCCGCCAAGACCCCCGGCACGAAGAATGGGATGCGGCGCGGCGGTCTGATAAACGCCGTCTTTCAAATATTGCCCATCAATATGCACACCGACGACCTCGCCGGTGACAAACCAGGTATCGACCGTGTCGCCCGATGCCGTCTTGAGTTGAATGATATCGGCGAGGCGGCACTCAAAATTCACCGGCGCGGCGGCCACGCGCGGCGCGGTGATGAGCTTGCTCGGCGCGGCTTCAACCCCGGCCAAATCGAATTCATCCACTTCCGGCCCGGTGGTCGTCGATGACACATTCATCCCTTCGGCCAAGGCCTTCGTTGCGAGGTTCCAGACGAATTCTCGCGACTTCTCAATGTTCCGTACGGTGTCTTTCCACCCAATCGATGCAAAGCCGATCATCGGCGGACGATAATTGAGCGCATTAAAAAAGCTATAGGGCGCAAGGTTGCGGCCGCCCTCGCCAT
>CAYFHK010000046.1:0-19588 GCA_964342585.1 uncultured Caulobacterales bacterium
CATAGGTGAGCGAATCCCCCATCAGCATCACCCGAGACGCCGATGACCACGTCCCCGCCCCAAGATCGATCGACAAAGCCGACGTCTCGTCCGCAAACGAAAGAGGTAGGTTATTCAGCCCAACCTCAACTTCGACTTCGCCTGTGTTGGACACCTCGGAGCCGTTTGAAACGCTATAGCTGAAAGCGTCCAATCCCAGAAATCCTAGGTCCGGGACATATGTGACAGCGCCCGTGATTGGATCGACGTCGATCGAGCCATGAGCAGGGTTCTCTATGATCTGAACGGTATCGGGCGCCAGAGCTCCTGTCGGGGCGGAATCGTTACCCAAAAGGTCGACAGTGACCGCTTCTTCCACTCCTGTCTCAATCAGGTCATCGACTGCAATCGGGGCCGTGCGCGCAGTGAATGCAGTTTGTTCGTAGACGGCCGTCGTCGCCGTGGGGAAGGTTGCGACGCCTGTGAAGTTGCTGGAGCCAGTCCAGAGGCTTGCGTAGATGTGACCTGGCTGATCGGGCATGCCGATCTCCGGCTCCTCAACTGTAAGGAGCAGCGCGCCATCAGCGTACCAGCTTATTGAATCAGGGCCCCAGTCGAAAGCATAGGTATGTTCCGATGCCGCGGCGTCGAAACCAAGATCTACGAACGTGCTCTCAAACCCCTCGGGCGTGTGGTATGAAAGTAGGACTTTTGTTGTGTCGCCGCCGATAAATTCGAAGTCTATCTCGCTGACCGGATCGCCGAAGGCCGGTCCTGTATAGACAAAAAAGGAAGACAGCGCGCCCGTTTCCCCCGAAGGACGCATCGTTACTTCGTAGCGACCATAGAAATAAGTTTCTGCACTGCGGAATTCCGCGCCTGTGAAGCTCTTTCCGTCACGATCGTCGGTGTTGAGCTCAAGCGTCACGCTGCCAGGTGAGACAATGACGTTGTCCGGAGACCAGGACGTATCAATGAAGTTCGCCGGATTTGTATAATCCGAAACGACCCACGTCTCTGTATCGAACCCATCAAAGGGGTCGCTGAAGTTTGTCGACATGCCCACCTTGCCCCAGAACACACAAGGACCCGCAACGCATTGCGGCCCCTTCTTTCGTTACCTGAGTCTCGCTCCCACCAGCTGTGCCTCCTATCACATTCTCCAAAACATCGTCCTGAATTTTATTTGAAGTCGGAACCGGGCCCGCGGGTGATCCATCCCCATCAGCATCAAACGATGGTCAGGATTTGAGAAGTAGCCTCATCATGGCCTTGGGCAGGCCGCTGAGGCCTGCCAACGCCACTGCGGCGGAGAAAGAACCTCGGCGGATAAGGCGGGCAGCCGTGACGCTTTTGTGCCAACGCAGCTCGGCCCGGTTTTCGGTCGTGAGTTCCGAAAGATCACAACCGGTGATGAAACGACAGTCGTCAAGGTCGGGCTCATACGCGCGATATCCTGCTAGTTCGAGAAGCTTTGCGCCAACCGCAACGCGAAAGCGTCCTCTTTCAATAGGCTCCAGAAAAGGTGCGAGAGCATCGAGCATTGGTTCGAGGCCCTGGTCGGCGAGCGCAAAGGGAGTTTCGGGAGGGGGGAACGAGAGGTCCGCCAATCCCCGCCGGCGGCGGGCGGCGGAAAGCGCTGCAAGTTGGGACGAGACGGCCATCACCCGTCCTTTGGCGATCCGCGCCCCAGAGACGCTGTGTTCGTGGATGCGGTATTTGCCGAGCCGGTCCGGCATGTTGTGCAAACGCCCGAGATCGGTGAGCCGCCAGTAAAGATCCGAGTCCTGGGAGGTCGGCATGATCCGGTAGCCGCCGACGCGGCGGATCGCGGCGGTTCGGGCGAAAAGAAAGGGGTGAATGATGTAAGGTTCTCGCGCCGGCGCCCAGTCCGGGTCAGCGTCGCCCGGGTCGCCCGGGCGAGGATGGTCCAGGATATCTCGACCGTCCGCATCGATGTGGTCGACGTCGCAGCCGACAGCGACGCATTCGGGATGAGCGCGAAGGTAGTCTCTTTGGCATTCAAGACGGTGAGGATAGGCGACGTCGTCCGCGTCGAATCTTGCGACGAATTCGGCTCGGCAAAGCGAGAGGCCATGATTCAACGCCGCCGCGACGCCTTGGTTGGTCGTGCGCGCCACCTCGATCCGCCGATGCCGTTGAGCGAGTTCAGTCAGAAGCCCTGACGAGCTGTCAGTAGAACCGTCATCGACGATAATCACCCGAAAATCATCGATCGTCTGATCGCAAATGCTGTTGATGGCGGCCTCAAGCGTCGCCTCAGCATTGAAGACGGGGATCAGGACATCTACCGACGCCTTACTCGGCGCTTCAGCCGTCGAAGCCTGGCCAGACATCCGAAAGATCCCGGTCAAGCAGAGATGAAAGGCCTTGATTGCATGCGTTTAGGTGCTGCGTGAGGAACGCCAGCGTCTCTGGCTGCGTCGCCGGCCTGTTGGTAGCTTTCAGAAGGATCGGATTCACTTTGTGAAACCAAGTCTGGTAGATCTTGTTGGCGATCCGTTCTTTTCGAGTGTTTTGTCCATTTATGTGGGATCTGTAGCGCTGCAACGCGACGTACTGGCCGGCGCGGTTCAAAATCTTCTGGCCAGTTACGCTGATTGGATAGTAGGTTTTATTGAACCATAGATCATAGCTTGAGGCGTCAAAACGTTTGGCGCCGATGAAATCGGCAACCTCGTCTAGAATTTCCTGCTGGCGTGCGATGAAATCCTCGAAAAGGATGATCTTGACCCGCTCAGGTCCGAGAATGCTCAGCCAGCGCTCAAGGTGCGAACGATAGATCGAACCTCGTATGATCGGAGGGTGCCGCACCAGAGCCCGCTCGAATGAGCAGGTCACGCGCATCATGCTCATCTCGTGCCAGTATTGCGAGACGGCCCGCTTCACGGGGTCGCGCAACATGAAGATAACCTTTGCCGCCGGCGCCGCCTCTTTCAGACGATGGGGCGCCGCTTCGGAAAAGAGATAGAGCGTGGAGTCCTCACCGATCAGGGCGCGATCGGCGAAGGAGGCGAAACGATCGAAGTACCAGGCGCGGTTCGCGTCATGGTCAGGGCGCGCGTCTTTCCAGCGCATCCCGTCATTTTCAAAAAAGAAATAGTCAGGATGAATGATTGGATCATCAGCGTCAAAGTAACTGACCTCGTCGTCAGGAATGCCGATATCCGGATGCTGACCGAGGATGAAATGCAGCGAGGTCGTCCCACATTTCGGTGCGCCGCCTATGACGAAATCCGGCGCACGCTCGGCTTTGCGTGTCTCGGCGCGCGCGCCGTCCGCCATCTGGTCATGCGCGTTCATGTCTGGGCCTTTCGCACCGTCGCGTCATATGCAGGGTTCCATTGGTGTTAGGTCATTACCGGGTGGCGGTCTATCGAAGCTGCACGCAAAAACCGTTACCTTCCAACGGCTGTGTGCAGTCGCTAACGTCGGAGCGCTCAAAGCGCCGGACGCCTGAAGTGGCTGGTTCGGCATGAGTCGCAGCGGCGGCTTCCTCGCTTCGGTCAGCGCGCTTTCGGCGGCGCGGGCGGCGGCTGTCGCGTCGCAGGTGCTGATCATACCGATCCTCGCACGCAGTTTGACGCCTGCGGATTTCGGAATTGTCGCACTCGCTATGAGCGTCGCGGCGCTCACCCATATCTTCAGTGACGCGGGCATGGCGCGCTCTTTGATCCGGACCCCTTTGGACGCTGTTGAGGAATGGTCTAGCGTCTTCTGGTTCCTGGGCGCTGTCGGCGGGGTTCTCAGCGGCGTGATCCTCGCGCTAGTTCCCGCCGCAGTCTGGTTCTTTGAAGAACCCGCGCTTTACGCGCCTCTCATCGCACTTTCGCCGACCCCTCTGATGCTGTCGCTCGGGGCCGCGTTCACCGCCGAGATGGAACGGCGGGGCGCCTTCGCCGAACTCGCTCTCTCTCAGGTCAGCGCCACGCTGCTGAGCTTTCTTGTCGCGGTCTGGATGGCCCTGGCGGGCTTCGGTTTCTGGGCTCTCATCGTTCAACAGATCATTTTGATCGGGGCCCGATCGCTTTGGGCTGCGGTTCGGTCGCGGTTCCGTCCCTCGGTCAGTTTTTCCATGAGAGCGCTTGGTCCCCATTTTCGCTTCGGTCGAGATATCACCGTATCTTCTCTGCTGAGTTATGCCGGTGAGCAGTCGACGACGTTGGTGATCGGCAAGGCCTTTGGTGCTGCGGAGCTTGGCCTCTATTCGATGACGCAGCGTTTTGCGCGGTTACCGCTCTTTGGTCTGGCGGGCCCTTTTGGACAAGTGCTCTATGTCCGCCTCGCAGGTGTATCCGAGGATCTACCCGTGTTTCGCCGCGTCGTCGTCGCAGCTGTGCGTCTTCTCGGGCTGGCGATCCTCCCTGGGATGGCTGCGGTTGCGGTCGCCGGCGAAGAAGCCTTTGTTCTCGTCCTTTCTGAGAAATGGGCGGAGGTCGCGCCGATCTTCGCGCTGATTGCAGGCGGCGCTGCGCTCCGGGCCGTGACTAATCCAACCTTTGTCGCGCTCGCGGCTCTGGGCCGCACCGACCAGCGTCTGCTCCTTACAATCGAGATCACGGGTTTCTGGCTCATCCTGTTGCTGGGGAGCGGCGCCTTTGGCGTTGCGGGCATTGCGCTCGCTTACACGGCATGGATGCTGCTCCAGTTGCCGCTTCATTGGCGACGGCTGGAGAGAACTTGTGGCCTTGGCGCATTGGCCTTTCTCCGCGCTCTCACGCTTGGCGTGATTGTCGCCGTATTGGTGGCGGTCGCAATGGTTTTGGCGTTCACGTTCTCCAATCTCGAAGGGTGGGCGCGGCTCGGACTTGGCGCCGGGGTCGCGATGTTGACGTTCGGCGCCGCCGCGGTCGCAGTTCGTGATTGGCTTAAGGACGACCTTGCGAGCCTCCGTGGATGAATGCGCGAGGGATCGGTTGCCGCCAAACAGCGGCGGCGCCAGGACGTCGACCACCCGATCCGGACCGATCTTCGTGAAATTGCTTTGTTCCCTGAGATTTAGACCAGTTCTCAGGGTCAGGACCCTAGGGGGGACCTGACCGGAGAACTCTGGCTACCCGTGGCCCAAATGGTCCATGAGCGCTGACGCCGGACAGCCCTGATGACGGGAAAAGGTCACCTGCCTAGGGTAATATGGCTGTCGTCACTGGCTGTTTCTGAGGTCGCCGACCTCTCCGTAAAGCTCGAGAAAAGCCCGCGCGCCAGCATCGAAATTCAACGTATTTTCCACGTAAGCGCGAGGATTGTATCGATTCCGGTTGACGTCGAAGCGGTGAAGCGCTTCCCGCGCGTTTGCGGTGGTGAATGTCATTCCGCAAGTCTGGTCAAAGTAGGGAACGGACGAAACCCGCGCATCGGCTGGTAGAAACAGGCGTTGCTTCGGATCCACCAGTTCGCCTTCGTCCCATGCGAGGATCGGCAGGTTTGAGGACATCGCTTCTTGGTATGCGATGCCTTGGGTTTCATGTTCGCAGAGGAAGATCATCGCCCGGGATCGTCGCAGAGCTTGGCGATAGGCGTCGAGATGATGGTGCCCATAGCGTAGAGTCAGATGACTTCGGCCGAGGCGGTCGAGTTCGTCCCTGAGTGCGTCGAGCAACTCCGGCTCTCTCTGCTCGCGGCGCCAGCGGATCTTGTCGTAGATCAGGTAATCGACGGTTTTCTCCGCGTCGCTCAGATCCGGCCAGGCCTCCGTGTCGATTGCGATGAAGAGCGAGCGGATCCTGTCGCCAAGGTGAGCCTCGTAGAGTTTGCTCGACCAGTCGCAGCCTAAAGCAAAAAGTTTGACATCGACCCCCGCGGTCACCGTCTCCACTTCGTCAGGATATCCAAAATCTGCATGAAAGGCGAAGGCCGGGTTCGGCAAGCGCACCTTCGCAAAGACGGACCGGTAGCCGCAGAGAGCAATTGGGTGGGCGGGGTCCCGCCGCGCCTCAGCGAAGTCGTTAAGATGGACCTGCAGACCCTGCGCCTTGAGGCTCTTTATGAGATTGAGGAGCGCGGTGTAGTAGCCGGTATATGGTTGTCGCCGCCGTGCGGCGCGATAGATGCGCCGCGCGGCGCTCCGCGCGATAGAAGCGGCGCGACCAAAAGGCGCGTCGATCGCCTTCGCTTCGAATCCATCATAGAAGAGCAGAACCTTCGAGATGGGTTTTCGGGAAACGGTATCCATCACGACGCCACAGCTTCTACGAAGTATTGAGGCGCATTATTGCGCATTCTCGTCTCTGTTGACGTCATCAACGTCTGCTGTCGCCCCCGCGCCGGTTCCGCTCGACATATACGCCATGTTTTTCACCCTAGAGCGGCGTTCCGATCGAGACGACGCGGCGTTCCGCCTCCCGTCGTCGATGGCCTCTTCAATCAGCGCCGCAATAGCGCCGCGAGGCTGAACAAAGGTTTCTGCGGGGAGGTCGAGGAGCGCCGAGCGGGCTTTGGAGATCGGCGAGGGGTCGACGAGAAGCCCGCCCACCAACTCCGGCAACTTTTCTTCCAGCGGCTCGTCGAGCGGAAAGCCGATGTTGCGCGCTGCGATCCAGCGCCCGGTTTCCGCTTTGGCGGGGGCGATTGGCGGGCAGGCGAACCAGCCGCCTTCGTAGAGGCGGTTGGGAAGAAGCCAGGCGGAGTTGAAGCCGTCATCCATGAAGTCGCCGGCCCACACCACGTCCACTCCCTCGTATAGGGCGCCGAGATCCTCCGGGGCGCGGTAGCGTCCACCGTAATGAAAGCCCGGTTGGGCCGCCACGCGGTCTTCGAAGTCAGGGATTTCACCTAGCGCAGGATAGCCGCGGAGATGGATCTCCACCTTCCCTGGATAGGTGGCGGCGACCCGCTCCAGGAGCGCGAGCGAGCGTCGGCAGCGCAGGTTTCCGAACCAGCCGATGCGAAGCGGTCCCGCGGCCCTCTGCTGCGATTCCGCCGGGCGAGGAGCGAGGCCTCGGGTCGGCGTCATGCGATTTTCAACCATCGCCGTCGCCGCCGGCCGCAGGTTCCAGCGGTCGAAATACGCCGTCAGGAAAGCCGGTGAAGAGACCCAGAGCATTGACGAGCGGCGAAGCATCCAGCCTTCGGCGGCGCGGAGCGCGCGACCGACCGCATCTTCACGGACCATCAGCCGGTGGATGTCCAGACACTCGTAGACCAGTGGCGCGCGAATGCGTCCCACGATGCGGACGAGCGATGCGATCGCCAGCATATCCAGATTGCGCGCCAGCAACACGTCGGCCTCAACCAGAAGATCGCGCCGGGCCAGCGCCCGCTGTACCCCAAGAGCAATCGCGCCAAGGCGCTGGAGATAGGCGTTGTCGCGGGTGCGGCCGAGATCGGCGACGACCCAGTCCGGTTGCTCGTCATCGCGGCGACGCATGGCGAAGCCGTCCACAGCGACGCCATCGGCGCGGAGGGCCTCGACGCGTCGCCGCGTCGCCGCGTCGCCGCGATCAAACGCGAAATACGCCACACGCCGGGTCATCATGGGGCGGGTCATGAAGGGGGCTGGGGCGCCGCGTCCCGCGTCGCCAGCTCTCTCGTGAGTTGGTTCAGGAAGCCTGCGCCCCAGCAGCTGTGCATCGTCGCCAACGCGGGTCCGGCCCAAAGCCCGGCGGAGGAACGCATGCGAACAGCGGCCCAGACGCTCACAGAGGCGCATAAGGCGCCGTATAGCGCGGGGTAAAGCAGGCCTAATCCGGTGAAAGGCGCCGCCGCGAGACTGAGCGCGAGCACGATCGTATGCGCGACCGGGATCATCTGCCGCAAGCGCGGGCGCATGCGATGCTTGAGCGCAGTGCGCGCTCTTCCTTTCCCATAGGACCAGTACTGGCGGGCAAGTCCCGCGATGGTCGGGCGTGTGAAGACGCCCAGCCGGATCGACGCCTCAAGCCAGATGCGCCCGCCTGCTTCGGTGAGCCGCCGGTCATATTCGGCGTCTTCGTTGTGGCTGAAGCTCTCATCATAGCCGCCGAGGCGGCGGAACCAGCCAAGATCGAAGCCGGCGTGATGGCCGTGATCCACCCACCCGGAAACGCGCCCGCCCCGATGCGCGGAGCCGCCAGATCCGAGCGGGGTGTCGATGATGAAAGCGACGGCGCGCTGCAGCCGTCCTTCGCCCCGCGCATCCATTGGCACGACGAGGGACGCCGCCCCCGTCTCGGTCAGGCGCGCCGCGACATCGAGCGCGAAGCGCGGAGGGTAAACGGCATGGGCGTCACAACGCACCAGAATCTTGCACCCTTTCCCCATCTCCCGCGCGGCACGGTTGACCGCGCAGGACTGTAGGCGGCCAGGATTGTCGATAAGGCGCAAATTGGGCGCCTCTTTGGCGAGGCCGGCGACTATTTCGCGCGTCGCGTCCGCGCTGCCGCCATCAGCGACGACGATCAGCGCCGCCTCCGTTTCTGGGCCATCCCTCAACGAGCGGATGCAGGCCTCGATATGCGCGGCTTCGTTCAGTGTCGGAATGACAATGATGATCGAGGCGGGATCTACGAAGTTGGACGGCGTTTTCTGTGCCGAATAGCGCGCATGATGAGTCTGTTCGACGCCCTCGATCTCTTCCTCGCCGGCCACTGGCGCCCCTCCAGCTTGCGCGTCGAGTGTCATTTGGCCCAGGCTCCGGGAGTGGGCAAGAGTAGAGACGTCGCAGCTTTATCGATTCTATCAGCGACGCGGGCAAGACGTCCCGACGTCGCCCAACGGTGAGAAAGCGACGCAGCGAATAACAGTTTGGGCCTTGGTGTCCGGCGCGGCGACGCCAAGCCAGTTTTTCAGGCCCGGATGTCCGGCCCAGAGGCTGAGATATATCCGCCCGGGCGTTTCCGGCGGCGATCCATCCGGAGTGATCTCAAAAAGAAGCCGGTCATCGGCGTACCAGCGGATGGTTTCGGGCGTCCATTCGAAAGCGTAGTGATGAAAATCTTCGGCGGCGTCGAAGCCCAGTTCGATATGTTGACCGAGTTTCGGTTGTCCGTCGACATAGTAGTTCAGCCAGACCCGGGTTGTATCCCGGCCGAGAAACTCAAAATCGATCTCGTCGTGCGGATCTCTGCTGTTTGCGCCGGTATAGGTGAAAAAGGCGCTGGTCAGACCTTCCCCCGAGGCGGCGCGCATCACCACTTCATAGCGACCGTAGTGGGTCGGCGGGCGCCAACTGATCTCCCCGGAGACGAATGATTTCCCAGACCCGGAATCATCATCTGGCGTGAGCGTCAGCGCAAGGCCCTCTTCCCCCGGCGTGACATGATCCACGTCCCAGCGTGTGTCGAGCCAAGCCTTGGGGTTAACATACTTGGAAATGCGCCAATGCACCGCATCTCGACCTCCGTCAAAGCGTTCTGCGAAAGCTCCGCTCGCCATCGCGGCCGGCGCGGCGAACATTGCCGCCATTGCAATGGCGACGGCGGGCGCCCGCCACTTCTTCTTTGCGGCGTCGATACCATTCGACATGGGTGAAACCTGGCATAGAATGTTAGGAGGGTCCGGCATGCCATAGCGCGCTATGCTTGTCCAAGAGATCGCGATTGGGGAACACGGGTTTTGTCGCCATCCAATAGCGCCGGCCGCAAGCCCGACGTCAGCGTCGTCGTGGCTGCTTGGAATGTTGAAGACTATCTGGCGGCTTCGGTCGAAAGTGCGCTCTCTCAGGAGAATGTCTCGGTCGAGGTGATCGTGGTCGACGACGCCTCTGATGACGGTACTCCGGCTGTGGCGAAGCGGCTGGCGGCGCAGGACCCCCGCATCATAGCCATCGGCAGCAGCGAGAACGCTGGTCCGAGCGCCGCGCGCAACCGCGCCATAGCGGCGGCCACGGGTGCGTGGATCGCTGTTCTTGATGCGGATGATCGCTTTGCGCCCAGCCGCCTGCAGATGCTTCTCAGCGAGGCCAAGGCGCAAAGCGCGGATGTGGTTTTCGATCAATTCCAGGAGGTCGACCCCAACGGCGAAGAAATTCCTGAATCAACCGCGCCACGGTTCGTCGAGCCCCGAAGCTGGACACTTGCGGACTGGGTGGAGGCGAACCGTCCCCGCCGTCGCGGCGCGGAGATGCCGCCAGGGTACTTGAAACCCTTGATACGTCGAGAGTTTCTCGCCGAACACCACCTCGCCTATCGTGAGGCGCTTCGCAACAGCGAGGATTATCTGCTGATCGCCGAGATCTTGGCTGCAGGAGGCGTGGTTTGGTCCACAAATGAAATCGGCTACTTTTACACTAGGCGCGAAGGCTCCATCTCTCATCGGATCGGCCCCGATCATCTCAAAGCGCTTCTTGAGGCAGAGCACCAGATTTTTGCTGATCGCCTTGTGACTTTCGATGATGCGACGCGTAAGGCGCTAACCACAAGAAGCGCCGGGCTGGAAGACGCCCTGGCGTGCGAAAGAGTGATAGCGTCGTTCAAAGACGGCTCGTTACTATCGGTTCCGCGAATCTTGTGGGCTCGGCCTAGCGCCGTTCCACTTGTGCTGGCCTGGGGCGCAGAGGTGATGGAAAAGCGAATTGCGCGGTTCAGGGCCGTGCTGGGACTTTCGACTAAATGAAACACCCCAATAGACGTGCGAACTACAAGGTGGAGCTAGAGATCTTGGCGCTGTTGCCCGAAACGAAGAATAAAAGAAAGATCTATAATTTACCGCTACCGCTCCGATGGCCGTCGCGCTCGCCAACGACAGTCACTCTGGCTTATCCACCAGACGCGCCGCGGCTGCAAACCTAAGGAGCGAGCTCTCGATGGTGCAAGCTATCGACGCAATGATGACGTCAGATAAAAGTGAACGACATGAATGAGGCGACGAATGTTGCCGAACTGCCGATCCTGTCGGTTGTCGTGCCCTGCTACAATGAGCAGGATGTGCTCCCTGAACTGAGGCAACGCTTAATCGCAGCATGTGAGTCTGCCGTTGGACCGGGTTTCGAGATCATTCTAATCGACGATGGATCTCGTGATAAAACTCGCGAAATAATGCGCCAATATCATCAAGAAGATGCGCGGTTTGGGCTTGTTTTATTATCCCGTAACTTCGGACATCAAATTGCTCTCACTGCCGGACTGAGCATCGCACGCGGCGAACGGGTTCTGGTGATCGACGCTGACCTTCAGGATCCACCGGAACTCCTTGGTGAGATGATGGCTAAAATGGACGAAGGCTACGACGTCATATATGGCCAGCGTACAAATCGCGAGGGCGAGACGCGATTCAAAAAAGTCACAGCGGCAATCTTCTATCGCTTACTGCACCGCCTCGTAGATATCGACATTCCATTGGATTCTGGGGATTTTCGTTTGATGAGCCGCCGCATCGTGAGCGCTATCAACGCGATGCCAGAGCAACATCGCTTTATTCGTGGTATGGTCAGCTGGCTCGGATACAAACAAATAAGTATAGAGTACAACAGAAATGAGCGATTTGCAGGAGAGACAAAGTACCCACTGGCAAGGATGATCCGACTTGCTCTGGACGCAATCACAGGGTTTTCAGTCGCGCCATTGAAGCTGGCGACATGGCTTGGTTTCTTGTGCTCACTTATTGCGGCTCTCGCAATCGTCTATGTGTTTACGTCGTGGGCCGCCGGAGAAACGATCCAGGGTTGGACGTCATTGACAGTACTAGTTCTGTTTATTGGCGGTATTCAACTGATGGTAATGGGTATTCTTGGCGAATATGTTGGCAGGGTTTATATTCAAACAAAATCGCGACCGCTATTTGTGGTAGATGAAATCGTCAAGTCGGAACCAGTATCGAAGGTGATGAAGCAGTGAACGAGGCCGAGTTCGATAAGTTCGCCGAAGAATATCGGCTGATGCATCAAAAAAATATTCGCATAACGGGCGAATCGCCAGAGTTTTTCGCCGAATACAAAATTGTCGACTTGAGGAAGGTATGGAATCAAAGACAATCCAGCAAAGAGCCGGCAAAAATACTTGATTTTGGCGGTGGCGTCGGCGCATCACTTCCGCACATTCAGAAATGGTTTCCAAGATCGAAAGTCACTATTGCAGATCCGTCGCGCAGGAGCTTGGAAATAGCAAAACAGAATAATAGTGGTTCGGTTGAGTTTCTCCATTTTGACGGGGGTTCACTTCCGAAGCCGGACGGCACTTTCGACATTGTGTTTGCATCATGCGTGTTTCATCACATTCCTGAGGCTGAGCATGTTGGACTGATGCGAGAGATTCGCCGCGTCCTTGCGCCAAGTGGAGTTTTTGTCGTTTTTGAACACAACCCATGGAATCCGCTGACGCTGCATGCAGTAAATACATGCCCTTTCGATGAAAACGCTGTATTGATGTCCGCTCCCACACTTCAGAAGAGGATGAACCAAGCAGGATTTTCGGAAGTTGAAGCGGCTTTCCGGATTTTCTTCCCGCGCATCTTGCGTTGCTTTCGGCCGTTAGAGAAATGGATGACAAAAGTCCCGCTTGGTGCGCAATACTACGTAGTGTCAACAATATGATTGATCACCTCTTCTGCTGCATGGTGGGCAAGTCATTTTGGTTCTAGCGAAGCAGGTAGCGCGATTCGCAGTTGTGGGAGCGGTAAATACAACTGTTGGCCTGTCGATGATCTACCTGTTGCATTTTGGATTGGGACTATCGCCGCTTCTGTCGAATGCTGGTGGATACGCCCTCGGAATCGTAATATCTTTTACGCTAAATCAAAGCTGGACTTTCGAAAGGAAGTCGACGACGCGGCCTTTAGCGCGCTATGTAATTGCATTCTCTATAAGCTACGTATTAAATGTTATTGTCCTGATGAGCTTAATTGAGGTTGGTGCGCTGAGCGAGAGTCTTTCACAGTTGGTTGCTGTAATAGCTTATAGCATTGCATTCTTTTTGTTGTGTCGGACATATGTCTTTGCGCGATAGGCTGGGCGCGGTTTTGGTCATGGGGCGGCATAAGAGTTATGAGCAAGAGTGGGAGCGGTGCCGATAAGATGTCAGCGAATGAACGGCTCTGGCTAGCATTGGCGATTGTTCTTGTCGGTATCTTCTTTTATTTTGCTTTTCAGTCCGTTGAGATTGACCACGCGTTCGAAATTATTACAAATAGTCGTGCATTATACACTGACGAAGGGTGGTACCTTAAGTTAGCGCGCAATATTAACATATATGGATTTGAGAATATTGAATATGACTTCCAGCACTGGCCTGCAGCACCTGTATACAACTTAGTCGTTACGGGTGTTTTTGGAGTTTTTGGTGTCAGCATGGAGATTGCGCGGATCTGGTCCGTCATCGCCACAGTGGGAGCGTTACTAAGTTTTTTTATGGCGTGTCGAAAGAGCTTGAGCTCGGAAGCATCTTTTTTTGCTCTTACGTTGGTAGCGAGCACCTTTCTTGTTTTTCATTTTTCGCGCACTGCTTTAGCTGACCCGACAGCGACTTTTTTTTCTATGCTAGCTGTGTTGGCTTATATTCGCTGGCCGAGCTCACTGACGGGCATGGGTATATCGCTATTACTATCCGCAGTAGCGGCAATGACGAAATCATACTATATCATTGTTTTGTTCGTGATGATATTCAATTATTCCTGTAGAATAATTTTGATTCCGTGGTTTGTTCGCGATAAAATAGAGACGTCAATCGTAATAGCATTTGCTATATACATATCGACAATGGTTCTATTATACCTTTCATATTATATTATATGGTCGGACGACATTGCTCTCTGGACTCGCGTAACTCTCGAAGCGCAGATCAGCGACGCGGGATATCATGAAGATCGCATATCCCAGATATATCGGTTGATCAGTCGCCTAGCGGTTATGCTTGCCGGGATGCTTGATTTGAAGATCATGATCCTGTCGGTGTTTGGTGGGATCGTGGTCCTGTTTGGGCGGGAGATATACGGCCGTGTAGGGAGGAGGGGAAATCAGGTCACCCTACATTGGTCCGATATTTTTTTCTTATCGTGGGCCATTGTTGGGATTATCGTTATGTGTGTCGTACAGCATCAGAGGTCTCATTATTTTTTCTCTTTGATTTTCCCACTTGCATACCTTGCGGTGACTGTATGGGAGCGGGCTCTTTCCCATAAGTTTTCTGTAGTTGCGGTTTCTCTTGTGATGTTTGGACATCTTTATGTTCAAGCGCCAAATTATTGGGCTTGGTATGCGCGGAAGCCGGATCGTATGCTTGATACAGCATATCGAGAGATTGCGAAGGTGGTTGTAGAGAAATCGGATTCACTGAGTGAGCGTTCACCGCTAATAGGATTGGTATCGTCCTCGATTGCTCTATACGAGCCGCGTATTATTCCCCTTGAACCAATTTGGACGCCGCGAGATTATTCTGTCTGTGATAGAATAAGGTATTGGCGGCCTGGATATTACGTATTGCTCCGTGGAGAGCATACCACCTTGATGGGTTATAATAATGTACAGGAATGCGAAGTTGTTTCGGGAATGAATGAAGTGGGGGCGTGGAGTGTCTATCCTCCGAGAGAGGAATATCTCGTATTATATGAACTGTTGATTGAGGAGTGAAACATATTGATGAGAGAGTAGCTCTAAGAACAAAATATAGTAGAGTCGACAATGGGGGTTATATATGCGCGATATTTGAGTGGGATCGGTAATAATTATAATGCGATTGGTGTGAATTGTGTCGGCGCGGGTAAACACCTCATGTCGCGGACTTGAAGGTTGCTCCTTATTGGGGCGGTGTGTCTATAGTCGCTGGCCGCGAATGGATTCTGGTTTATCGTGATTCACTGGGTGGTGGATTACCCATTTGTCAAACCAGCTGAGGGGCTAGCCAAGTGAAAATTCTAGTGACCGGTGGCACCGGTTTCAGTGGGCATGCATTGGTTCTACGATTGCTTGATGACGGTCATGACGTCGTTGCATTGGACAGCAAACCTGGGCTTGACGACGCTGGTATTCGGAATGCTGGCGCGCGTATCGTCTACGGGAGCGTAACTGACAGCTCCTGTGTCGCTGAGGCGATCAGTGGCTGCGAGGTTGTTTTGCATTTGGCCGCCGCGTTCCGCGACGTCGGCGCATCCGACGCGAAATACCGGGAGGTCAACGTCCGTGGGACCGAGATCGTCGCCGAGGAAGCGGTTCGCGCCGGGGTTCGGAAGATCGTCTACTGCAGCACCTGCGGCGTTCACGGCAATGTCGAAAACCCGCCTGCCGGCGAGGACGCGCCGATCGCGCCGGCGGACTACTATCAGAAGACCAAGTATGAAGGTGAAGTCGCGCTCGAGGCGTTCCGCGACCGGATCGAATACACGACCATCCGGCCGGCTGCGATCTTCGGCCCCGGCGATCCCGAACGCTTCCTCATGATTTTCCGCCGGGTCTATAATGGCTCTTTCCCGATGTTTGGCGGCGGCGAGACGACCTATCACCCGCTCTATATCGACAATCTGGTCGATGCATTGGTCGCGGTCATGCCCGAGGGCGTGGGCGCCTACGAGGCCTATCTGATCGCCGACGAGGAATACGTTTCGCTGAACGACCTGGTCCGCCGCGTCGCCGCGGCGCTGGATCGCGACGTGCGCGTCGCCCGGTACCCGATCCTTCCGCTGATGGCCGCCGGCCATGTCTGCGAATGGATCTGCAAGCCCTTCGGGATCGTTCCGCCGATCTTCCCCCGCCGCGTCGACTGGTACCGCCAGAACCGGGCCTTCAAGATCGACAAGGCGCGGCGCGATTTCGGTTACGCCGCCGCCGTCGGCCTCGACGAGGGCCTGCGGCGCACCGGACGATGGTATCTTGAGAACGGTTACCTCGGGAAATGAGCGCGGAGAAACGGTTCGGGAAGACCCATGCGGAGATCTCCGGCGGGTCTTCCGCGCTGAAGACCTATCGCCGCCTGATCGTCGGCCGGGAGTCGCTCTGGGCGCTGATCTATTTCGAGTTCTGCCAGCTGCTCGGTCCTGTGCCGGGGGCTGCCGGCCTGGCGCTGCGCAAGATCTTCTGGCCGCGTCTCTTCGCCCGCTGCGGCAAAGGCGTCCTCTTCGGGCGCAACATGTCCCTGATGTGCCCGGGAAAGATCGAGATTGGCCGCAAGGCGGTGTTTGGTGACAACTGCATCCTCGATGCGCGGTCCGAGGCCGAGGGCCCCTGTCTCGAGATCGGCGAGGGCGTCATGCTCTCCCATGGTGTGATGATCTCCTGCAAGAACGGCGCGGTCACGGTTGGCGAACGCTGCGGCCTCGGCGCCTACACAGTGATCCAGTCGACCGGCGCCCCAGATGCGCCGAACGCGGTGCGGATCGGCGATGACACGGTCATCGGCGTGCGCTGCTACATCGCCGGCGGCGGCAACTACAACACGGACCGTCCGGACATCCCGATCGCCCAGCAGGGCGTGCGGGACATGGGGGGAACCACCCTCGGCAAGGGCGTCTGGATGGGCGCCGGCGCCAGCGTTCTCGGCGGCGTCACGGTAGGCGAGGGCGCCGTCGTCGGCGCCGGCGCTGTCGTCATAAGGTCGCTTTCCCCTATGTCCATCAGCGTCGGCGTGCCTGCGCGAGCGAAAGGGGAAAGGGCGGCGGCATCTTGATGACCGGGCTGGGGAAAGGATCCGGTTGGTCCGTCGTCGGGATGACGCGTGAACCAAAACGATGCGCCGAAGCAACTGCGCAGAGGATAGGCTTGTGGCTGGGCGCGTGTGCGGAGAAGAGCGGGAAAGCATGACGGGACGATCGTTCGGCCGGCGCGGCGTAGGGCTGATCCTGCGGGTCGTCGCCACGGCTATGCTGGTTGCGGCGGTCTTCTGGCTGGTCGACTGGCGTGCGGCGCTCGAGGCGGCACGGGGGGCGGATCCGCTCTGGCTTGCGGCGGCTCTCCTTTGCGTTATTGGCGCGCGTGTGACGATTACGATCCGTTGGGCGCTTCTGCTCGCCGCATCGGGGCGGCGTCTGCCGTTCCGCCGGCTCTTCGCCATCGTTTCCGCCGGGTTCGGCCTCGGCGCGTTAATTCCAACCTCGATTGGACCGGATATCGCGCGAGGCTGGTTGCTCCACGCTGAGGCGACAGGCCGTGACGGGCCGGGCGGGGGGCTGGAGACCACGGTCTCGAGCGTAATGCTCGACCGCTACATTTCGACACTCGGTACGCTCATCGTCGGCGTCGGAGGCGCGCTCGCGCTTGGCCAGTTCTGGGCGACGGCCGGTCTCACTGCCGCCCTCGCTGCCTTGCTCCTGATCGCGGTGGGACTTCTCGTTGCGGCGGAGCCTGCGATCCGGCGGCTGACCCCAGGGCCGTTGGAACGGCTCCGCCCGAAGCTTGCGGCGCTGGTCGCCGCCTTCCATACGCCAGGGCTTCTGCGGCGGGGGGCTGGGCCGGCGACGCTCGTCGCGGTTGGCACCGCGCTCTGCCGGGTCGCCGTCTTTCTTTGCATCTACCGCGCGCTCGGCTGGCCGGTTCCTGTCGCGCTCGCCTGCCTCGCCATCCCGCTGACGCTGATTGCGATGATGATTCCGGTGACGCTCGGCGGTTTCGGCGTGCGTGAACTGATGCTGGTGGCGAGCTTCGAAGGCGTTGGCGTTCCCGCGGCGGTCAGCGTCACCGCCGGCGTGCTCTTCTTTGCGCTGCTTATGTTGGCTAGCCTGCCTGCTACGGTCAGCGTTCTGCTGCCGCGCCGTCGCGGTGTGGACAAGGCCGCATCTTGACTGATGCCCCCCGAAAGCCCTCTCGCCCGCGCTTAAATTTCTGCGCATCGAGACCCCGGCTGAAAAAGGAGCGGAGGGCCATGCAAGTTAACGAACGCGCGGCTGGCGACCATCATCAAGGAAGCGGAAGACAGGACACCCGCGCCTGGGGTCGCAGAACCTCTGGCGTCAGCCTCGCGATGTTCTTCGACCGGGAGAAGTAAGCTTGGTCTTGCATGGCGGCGGGGCGGACATCGCCGCAGGCGCCATTGTTGTTGAGAAGCTATGAATGAAATCGACCGGCGCGCCTGATGCGCGCCGGTCGTTCGTCATGTTCTTCGGATCAGAGCGCGGTGACCGACAACGCCCAGTCAGAGTCGCGGCCGAGATCGATGACCTGGTCGATCATCGCCACAGTCCCGAGGTCGATCTCCTGATAGGCGCCCTCGGTATCGACTGCGATCACCTTCGCGCCGTTCGCCCAATCGGTATCCGAAGCCAGCCCGGAGAGGTTGAGCGTCACAGCATCGGTGTCCTCGGCGTAGACGATCAGCTGATCCGCGCCGTCAGAGAGGAGCGCGTACTGTTCGGCGTCAACGCCGCCGGTCAGCTCGTTCGCCCGCTCAGAGTCGAGCGCGAAGCGGTCATGATCGACGAAGAAATCTGACCAAGTGGAGACCTGCGCCTGGGTTTCGGTCGAGTAAGGTGCGCTCCAGTGCCCGTCAGAGCCGATCAGATTCCCCCAGATGTTGGCTGCTCCGCCGGCCATTGTGGCGATCCAGAGGCCGTCGACCGTCTCTTCTTCGGTCCAGACTTGAGCATCAATCCAGGCAGGGTCCTGCGAGACGCGGAAGCGGTCGCCGCTTAGAACGGGCTTGCCGAGCACCTCGCCATTATATGAAGCCTCGAAAGCGGCGACATAGACCTCATATGACGGATGGTACTGTTCGTAGTCGGCGAAATCCTGTCCTACATGCCACTCAGTATCCCTGGAGTAGTCCGTGCCTGAATTGGGGCCTGGTGAACGAACTGCGGTGAGGTGGTCAAAACCGCTCTGTTCGTCGAAATAGGCCGCCGCCGCCGCCGACTCCTCCGCAGTAGTCCACTCGTTGCTATCGAAGCCTGAACCGAGCGTCCATCCGGGCAGAGGCCCAAGCCGATCGGCGAGATATTCCAGCACCCGATAATGGACCTCGCCGTTCTCGCCGCCGGGCAACTGATCAGGCGTCTGTCTGCGCTGGCTGTCGCCCCACAGCCATATGTGTACGACGCCGCCGGCCTCGTGAACCTTGCTGACAATGGTCTCCAGAGCTTCAAAGGCGCGGGGATCGGGATCCCAGCCTTGGCTGCCATCGAACCTCGATCCGTTGTCGGCCGTTGCGCTGTAGATGTCGAAGAGTTGCGCCGCGAGGTTGGGTATATGCAGCCCGGTGAAGCCATGCTCCACGATATAGGTCTGCACGAGGTCGTCGATCAGACTGGGATCCTCGTAGTATTCCTCCAACTCGGGCTTTATCATCGCCATCTGCGGCAGGATCGCCTTCAGCGAGCCGTCGCCCATCTGCTGGGCGAACTTGGTCCCCGAGGCGACCACGAAGCCGCGCGCGTCCGGATCTTCCGCGACCTGGACCCGGCCGGTCCAGCCGGCGAGGTCGCCGTCGCCCGAGAAGGTCTCGAAGGTCCACTCGCCCGACAGGACGCCGGAGAAGCGGAAGGCGTATTCGCCGTCGCCCTTGTAGAAGATCCCGGTCTCGATGGTCTCGCCGGTCTCGACATGAGTGAAGATCGCCTTGCCGTCGACGTCGAACGCGTTGCCCGAGATCGTCGGGTTGTCGAGCGTCCACTCGGCGTAGGGGGCGAACATCTCCGCCGTCATGACGCCGAGGTCGCGCGCCGCGCCGCCGGTCCCGTCATCGCCGGAGCCGCCGCCGCTCGCTTGCGCGACGGTGACCGTGACCTCGGCGGAGGAGGTTCCGCCCTCGCCGTCGGAGAT
>CAYFHK010000047.1:0-19382 GCA_964342585.1 uncultured Caulobacterales bacterium
CATGGCCAGCAGAATAAGATCCGCTCCAAGTGTATCAGTCACACCTGCTGCGTGGAGCCGCGTGTAGAAATCAGGAAAACGGATCACGCCAATGGCGCCCGCCAGCACGAAGATGCTGCCCGCGACGAAAAGGATCCATGAGAGCGCGTCAAGCAGTGCCGTCATCACGCTCCCCCTCGAGTTCAATCGGCCCGCCCGTCATCACAGGAGACAATTGGTTATACCGGAAGAATTTCAGGATCGCGATTGTGCCCGCGAAATTGATCAGTGCATAGAGTAACGCGATATCGAGAAAGTCAGGCCGCTCGGTGAGATAGCCGATCACCCCCAAAAGCAGCACGGTCTTGGTGCCAAAGCTGTTGACCGCCAAGACGCGGTCATAAAGCGTGGGGCCCAAAATCGCCCGCAAGAGGATGAGGGCCATGGCGATCACAATCGCGACGGTGGCGGTGATAAACATGGGCGATCAGCTCTCCTGGCCTTCGGCGAGGTACTCGGCGCGGCGCGCTTCAGCCCAGGCCTTTCCCTCAGCGCCGTCGAGGGCGCAAACGCGCTCACCCATCGAGGTAATGCCGCTTTCATCTGCCAGATCTTCTGTCAGCGCGTGGATCAGCACACTGTCTTCTTCAAGATCAACCGTCACCGTGCCGGGCGTCAGCGTGATCGAATTGCCGAAGATCACCTTGCCGAGATCGCTCGCCTGATAGGCCGGCACACGGATCATTTTAGGTGAGAGTTTCAAGGTCGGCCGAAGCGCCTCAACCGCCACCGCAATGTTGGCTTTGCCGATCTCCAAGGTGAGCCACAGCATGTAGGTGATGATGCCGGGAAAGATGCGCGAAGGGACGCCCTCGCGATCGAGCACCCCTGCCCGATCGGACAACGCCAAGGTGATGAAAACGCTCGCAACGCCGAAGCCGATCAGCGTCGCTTTGTCGAAAAAGCCCGACAACAATAGCCACAGCGCCATCAAGATGATGCCAAGCGCCAGATGGCGGCCAAGAGCGGACGTCAAGAAACTCAAAAGATCCCTCAATGCACTCGCCCGCTTGGCATCGGTGCCACGCGGCATTTCTCACAAAAAACGCAAAAGTCGCCCCGGCCCCGGGGTCTCGCAGCGCACAAAATCGCATCATTTGGCGTGAAAGCAACACCTGTTCGACAGATTCCACCAAGTTGCACTGGCGAAAAGCGGACAGACGGGGCGGGTAATCAGAGGAAGATCAGGCGCTTAAGGCCGGTTGGGATGGGGCGGTGAGCGTTTCGCGACGCCAATCCCAATACCGCAGAATGGTGCGCGAATAGTCGCGGGCGATCATGTCGAAGACACCGACCAGCTCTTCTTGCTGGGCCTTATCGAAGGTCGGCCCCAGCCCGTCTTCCTTCCGGATCATGGTCGCCTTATCCATCACCTCAGCAAAGGCGGAGCGCGATATGCCGATGCTTTTGCACAGGATCGCAAAGGGCTCGCCGCCTTCATCCATCAAGGCACGGGTGGCCACCGCTGGGGAGACGCCCGCCAAGAGGCCCGTCGCGGCACAGCGCTCGGGGTTGGGCTGCGCGCGGGCCGCAACAAGCATTTTCTCCACCATGTCGATGGACACCGGCTCACCATTTCGGCCGCGCGGGCGATGCCGACGATCGCACAGGGTCAATACGCGCTTGGCCACTTCATCGGGCTCAGGGTCAGGGAAAACCGCTGAAAACGCGGGTTTCAGGGCGTTTTGCACCACGCCGCGATCGATCGCGAAGCGCGACAGCACCCGGCGCCGTTCGGCGGCTTGCAGCCACCAAAACATTTGAAAGCCGTGGCGCGGCTCCAACTCCAGCCGCTGAAGCACCAGCGGCCGAAGCCAATCCTCGTGCACGGAGCGCGCGACCAGACGATCGATTCGTTGGCTCGAAATGGCGATGTCTTTTCTGCGCAAGACGAGCTCAACGATGCTTTGCTCTTCGCTATCCAAGAGCGCCCCGGCAACAAAATCGCTGATGCGCAAACGACGCGCAATGGCATCGCGGTGCGCGCTGCTCACGCCGATCGCCTCGATTAGCAGGCTGTCGGGAATGTCCTTAAAGGCGTCGATAAGGGGCCCGGCCACGATAATCGGTTCGCGGAGAAGCGACCGTAGGAGCGTCGGTGGCGGGATCAGCACTGCGGCCAATCGTTCAGCGATTTCCACCTTCACCGTGCGCGGCAGATATTGGAACAGCTCGATGAGCATGTCGCCGGTAAAAGCGCGCTCATTTTCGTTCACCTGACCGGCCGGCAGCGCCAACACATCGACCAGCCCACGCGCAATGTCGGCTCGCACGCTTTCGCGCGGGATCGGCATATCGCCCGCGTGTTCGTCAGCCGATGGGGCCGTCACGGCGTCGGCAGGATGGGCGTTGGTCATGGAATAGCCTTACGCATAGACAAAAATGGCTAACGCAATAGCTTTAACGCAGCGTTTCAGAGTGGTAACGCGCCTTACGCTTCATCAATGAAGGCGCGCGCAAGCGAAAGGTCGAGCCTATGGTATCCCGCATTCTCCCGCTTCTCCTGGGCTCGTCACTGCTCGTGGCCGGTTGCGTTGTCGACTCAGAGGCGCAGCAAGGCGCCTTTTATCCAAAAGGCTTCACCGATGGCTGCAGAACGGCCGAGGCCGAACAGGCCAGCTTCGACACCAGCGTTTATCGCGACGCCGTTTTGTTCAAGACAGAGCCAAGCTACGCGACAGGGTGGCGCTCTGGTTATGCCCAGTGCACCCGCCGCGGTGATTTCGACAATCGGCCAGGCGACCTTGGCGCGCGCGACACCTATTGAGGATCGCGGGTTGGCGATGAAGGTTCGCGTGGCCCGCTAAGGCCGCTCGAAAAATTCTTCGTGCATTGAACCGCCCCCAATGCCCTCGCCGTTCATCACCGGTCCGCCAGCTGGCGATCGCAGCATCTCGAACACTTGATCGAACTCTTCTTTCGAGTTGATGTGAGGGTACGGTTCGTCCGGGACCGGAACGCCGAGGAAATTGGCAAGCGGTGCCCATCCATCCTTCGCCTGAAAGACCAACAGCCGGTCCGGGCCAAACGCGTCCTGAACAGCTGCATTGTGCGCGTTAAAGGCATTAATGATCGCGGCGCGGTCGTTGATATCGCCGCCCACATGATCGTCGATGGTGGCCTTCAACATACCGCCCCACTTTGTGCCGGCGTACAGCCCTTGTAGGGTTTTGCTGAAAATCGTTTCTTGCGTCGAGGTGGCCCAACTCTCAGCGCTCCGTACCGAGAGAACAATCTTCGCCGCAGGATAGGCTGCTGCCAATTCGCGCCAGTAGTTCGATGCCGGAAAATCGACGGTCGCCACATAGTCCGCGAAGATAGCGTCCCAATCTGGCTTGCCGCGCGCCGCATCGAGCCACAAATCAACATGGCCCGCATGCCCGAGCACTTCGCTCATGTGGTAACAAGCGCCCCCGAGCAGTTTCTCCAGTGCCAACTTTAGCGATGCCGTGCCGGTGCGGCCGAAGCCAGCCCCAATGACTTTCAGCGTCATAACGATCCTCCCTCGATCTTTTCGGCGACCTTAGGCGCAGACGTGATCGATAGCGAGGCGGTTTGGAACGCGGCGCACGTGATAGAGCGCTATTTCAATACATCCGGAGACGACAGCGTCGAGGTGCGCGCCGCTTCGACCTGGCGCATCACGCGCAAGAGGTTGCCGCCCCAAATATTGGCGATGTCTTGATCGCTATATCCCGCTTCGATCAGGGCGTCCGTAATCTTCGGTACATCAACGATATCGACCATGCCGTCGACACCGCCGCCGCCATCCCAATCCGCGCCGATCCCCACATGATCCGGCCCCACCAGATCGAGGGTATGGAACAGGTGCTCTAGATATTTATCCAGCGTCGAACGCGGCGGCGGAAATTCCGCATCGAGCGCCATCCGATCGGCACGATAGGCCTGCATCTGCGCGTCGGACAACGAACCAATGTCGCCGCCATATTCCGCGTTCAGCGCATCAAGCGCTGCTTGCCGCTCAGGGGTCGGGTTCAATTCTTCAAGGTAGCTGCCATAGGCGTTCACGTGGACAACCCCGCCCATTTCGGCGAGCTCCACGAGAAGATCATCAGGCACGTTACGTGGATGTTCGTACACGCCATCAGGACCGCTGTGGGAGAGGATCACCGGTGTCGTCGACAGCGCCATCATATCCCGCAGCGCGTCGTCTGACGCGTGGGACGCATCAATAAGCATCCCTAAACGGTTGGCTTCACGAATCAGCTCCTCGCCCAGCGGGCTTAAGCCGCCATAGATCGGCTCATCCGTCGCACTGTCTGCAAACTGATTGTTACGGAAGTGGACAGGCCCCATCATGCGGAGGCCAGCCACGTAGAACGTACGGAGCAGCGAGACATCGAGCCCAAGCGGGTATGCGTTCTCCATGCTCTGATAAACGACGATCTTGCCCTCGCTATGAATGCGCTCGGCATCGTCGGCGTTGAAAGCAAGCTCGACCGAGTCGCTATATTTCGCCGCCATCTCGCGGATCGCCATTTGTCGGAGGACCGCATCGGTGCGCGCCGCGGCGTAAGCGGCTTCATGCAACACACCTTGCGGGGTGTAGATCACCCAAAAGCCGCCATCGAGCTGGCCTTCCTCGAGCCGCGGCAAGTCGACCTGCGTGCGATCTTCCTCATAGGAGCCGCGTTGGGAAAAATTGTAGGCGGGCCGGTGGAAATAGGCCGGCGTGTCGAGGTGAGCGTCCATGGTCAAAATGGAGGCGTGGAGGCTATTCTCGCTCGGCGCGCCCCGAGCGGATTTTGACATGGCATCACCGCCGCCGGACATGGGGGTTGCGCACCCTGCCATCAGCATCGCAGCAGCGCCGGCTACACCATATTTGATCATCAACCCGCTCCTTTTTGCGCCTTCATGCTAAGGAGGTGCTATAAAAAGGCAAGACGCGGTTATAGGGCACTTAGCGACACGGAACGAACGTTTCGCGAAAGGGTGATCCCCTATTTGCTCCGCCAAGGAACAATCGGTGAACGGCGCACAATGTGGCCCATTTTTCGTCCGGGCCGCGCCTCGGCCTTGCCGTAAAGCGTGAGCGATGCGCTTTTCTCCTCTGCAAGGGCTGCCCACTGGTCAGCATCCTCGCCGATGAGATTTAGCATTTCTGCATCGCAATGCCGGGAGGGATCGCCGAGCGGCCAATCCACGATGGCCCGGATATGCTGCTCGAATTGATCTGTGTGCGTTGCCTCCGGTGTCCAGTGGCCGGAGTTGTGCACTCTCGGGGCGATCTCGTTTGCCACAAGTCCCCGTTCTGCATCCCAGAAGAATTCAAGCGTCATCACCCCAACGTATTCGAGCGTCTCCATGACGCTTGCGGTGAGGCTTTGCGCCTTCGCGGTCACGGCGTGGGGCAAGCCGCACGGCACGATGGAGCGACGAAGAATCCCGCTTTGATGTTCATTACGCGGTGCATCGAAAAACGCCATCGTGCCATCCGCGCGCCGCGCGGCAATTTGCGAAATCTCGCACTCAAAGGGCACGAGCCCCTCGATAATGGCGGGCACGGCTTTGATGGCGTCATAGGCAAGGCTTGGATCATCACCGCGCCGGATCCGCGCCTGGCCTTTGCCATCATATCCAAAGCGACGGGATTTTAAGATCCCCTCGCCGTTGAGCGAAGAAAGGGCGGGCGTCAGATCGCCCATGCGATCGATCGGGAAAAAGGGCGCCGTCTTGAGCCCAAGGCGCTGAAGAAATTGCTTCTCGACGAGCCGGTCCTGACACACCGCGAGCACCTGATCGTCGGGCCGCACCGGCGTGCCGATTTCGATCAGCTTCCGGACAGTATGTGGCGGGACGTTTTCAAACTCATAGGTCGCCACATCGATCGCTTTGGCGAATTTTGCGATGGCCTCGCCGTCCTCATACGCTGCGCGAATATGCTGGTTGGCGACCTGTGCTGCCGGCGGATCTTCGTCCGGCCCCAGCGTGACAACGCGAAAGCCGAGCCGCGCCGCCGCAACGGCCAGCATCCGGCCCAATTGGCCCGTGCCCAGAATGCCAATGGTGGAGCCCGGCGGAAGCGGCGCCATGGATCTCTACAGCTCCACCGGATCTTGCGGGGGCGCCTCAACAACGCTGTCCGTTTGCGCAGCGCGCCACGCGTCCAGCCTGCCAGCAATGCCCTCATCGCTAAGACTTAAAATCGAGGCCGCGAGAAGGCCTGCATTCTTTGCGCCCGCCGTGCCGATGGCGAGCGTGCCGACGGGGACGCCGCCGGGCATTTGCACAATGGAAAGAAGGCTATCGAGACCACTCAGCGTCTTCGACTGCACGGGGACGCCAAGAACCGGCAGAGACGTCATCGCCGCGACCATGCCCGGCAGATGCGCCGCCCCGCCCGCGCCGGCAATGATCACCTTGTGGCCTGCGTCTCGCGCGCCTTTTGCAAAATTCACCAAGCGGTCCGGCGTCCGGTGGGCGGAGACGATCAGATCTTCGTGCTCAATGGCCAAGACATCGAGAATATCGGCGGCCGCTTTCATTGTCGGCCAGTCCGATGTTGACCCCATAATGATCGCCACGGGGGGCGGTGTGATGGCCACGGGGGGCGCTCCCTCATTCAGAAAAACAGCGCCCCTAGCCGAAAACGGTGCGCTTGGGCACCCCTATTTATGCGCCCCCGTTACCGCCGATATCTCAAATTCAATCGTTTCGCGCCACCGATCGGTAACGCGCAACTGGCAATAAAAACCAGCGATCACGGCCGAGGGAGCGACGCGGGTGGCATCGAGTTTGGGGAAAAGCGAACGGACAACGCTACGGCTGAAGCAGTATGATGACCCGTTGGCGGAAATCGAGGCGCTGAAACGCAAACTGGCCTCAGCAAAACAAGAGCTTGCGGCGCTTCAATCGCGATTGGAACGCGATGATGATCTACCCATTTTACGACGCGAGGCCTTCAGAAAAGCGCTAGCTACCCCTCCGGCTGTGGCGCCCATGCGCGGCTGCCTGGTCAAAGTCTGTCTCGCAAATCTCAGCACCTTGATCGAAGCGCATGGCGACGAGGCTGCCGATGCGGCGCTGAGCTTCGTTGCGCAATGTCTCGCGGGTCATGTTCGGCAAAACGATGCGGTCGGTCGGCTCGGGACGGGTAGCTTCGGCATCCTCCTCGCCTATGCCGATCCGCAAGGCGCCGCCGCGAAGATGGCGCGGCTGATGAAAAAGATCGAAGAGCTGCCCTGCACATGGGAAGGCATCACGCTGCCCATCACGTTGAGCTATTCGCTGCGGCCCCTTGGGGCTGACAACGCACTGGTCACGGATCAGTCCCCCGAGGCGAGTGCGCGCGAAGCGTAAACTTCAGTCAATCTGGGCGTCGCGGATCCGATCGATCAGCATTTGCGTTGAGGGATCATGAGGGTTTGTGGTTTCGCCCTTGAGATCGCTTAGGATGGATTTGGCGAGCACCTTGCCAAGCTCCACCCCCCACTGATCAAAGGCGTTGATGTCCCAAATAACGCTCTGCACAAAGATTTTATGCTCATAGACCGCGATCAGGGCGCCGAGGGTTCTCGGGTCTACTTGATCAACCAAGATCGACAGCGTCGGCCGGTTGCCCGGGAAGACTTTATGGGGCGCCAGCATATCGGCCGCCGCCGCCTCCATGCCGCTCGCGATCAGTTCCTCCCGCGCCTCCTCCAAGGTTCGCCCTTTCATCAACGCCTCAGGTTGGGCCAGGAAGTTTGCCAGCAGTTTTGCATGGTGATCGCCGATGGCATTATGCGATTTGATCGGGGCGATGAAATCGCACGCAATGGTGTCCGTCCCCTGATGGATCAGCTGGTAGAAGGCATGCTGGCCATTGGTACCCGGCTCACCGAAGAGGATCGGCCCTGTGGGATAAGTGATCGGCTCCCCATCCACCGTCACGGATTTGCCGTTCGATTCCATATCCGCCTGCTGTAGATAGGCCGCGAGCCGATGTAGATATTGGTCGTAGGGGAGGACCGCATGCCCGGCCATGCCGAGGAATGTTCGGTGCCAAACGCCGATCAAGCCCATCAGCGCAGGGATGTTTTGATCGAGCGGCGCCTCTTCAAAATGACGGTCCATCGCCGCAGCGCCGTCAAGCAGCGCACGGAAATTCTCCCATCCGATATCGAGGGCGATCGAGAGCCCGATTGCAGACCACAGCGAATATCGGCCCCCGACCCAATCCCAAAAGGCGAACATGTTCTGAGGGTCGATCCCAAAGGCAGTCACCGCCTCTTTGTTCGTGGACAGCGCGATGAAATGCTTGCCGATATCCGCTTCGCTTGCGCCTTGGCCCAAAAACCATTCGCGCGCGCTCTGGGCGTTTGTCATGGTCTCTTGCGTAGTGAACGTTTTCGACGCGATGATAAAAAGCGTCGTCTCAGGATCAATTTTGGCAAGCGTCTCGCTGATATGCGTGCCGTCAACATTCGAGACGAAAAAGCTGCGATGCCCTTTCCGCCGATAGGGTCTTAGCGCCTCGGTCACCATCACCGGGCCAAGGTCTGAGCCGCCAATCCCAATATTGACCAGCGTGTCGATCGGCTTGCCGGTATACCCCTTTTGCGCGCCACTGGCGATTTTTATACAGAAAGCTTCCATCTGCGTGAGGACTTCCGCGACGGGGCCGCTCACATCCTCGCCGTCCACAAAGTATTTTTCAGGACGCGGATCGCGCAACGCCACATGCAGGACCGCACGGTCTTCCGTGATGTTGATCTTCTCGCCACGGAACATGGCATCGCGCCGTTCTTCGAGGCCGCACGCCTCTGCGAGCGCAATCAACCCCTCCATCACGGCAGGCGTGATCCTTGCCTTCGACGCATCAAGGAGAATGCCCGCTGCTTCAACGGCATATCGAGCGGCGCGTCCTGGATCCTCGGCAAATAGCTCGCGCAAATGGCGTTGGCCATCGGTCGCCGCCAATGTTTTGAGCTGTTGCCACGCGGGCATGTCGCGCCGTTTCGCCATGAGCCGCATCCTTTAGATCATTGCGAGGGCGTTGAGGCCCCTTCCGGCGGGAGTGTCAACGGGCAGCCATAGGACCGGCTCTGCCGGGTGACGAGCGCCTCGCCAGCGCGAAGGCTGGCCAACGCCTTGCGCACATAATTGTCCGCGCGCGCTAAATCGCTGTGCTGCGCCGACGGGATGCTATCGATGGCGCCGGTGTAGAAGATAGCGCCCTCGCGATCGATCACGACTGTCTCGGGTGCGCGCTGTGCCTTGAACGCCCGCGCAATCTGCCCCTCAGGATCAAGCAACACATAGGAGGCGGCGGTTCCGTGCTCTTCGAGCCACGCCACTAGACGGTCCGGTTGCGTCGCCTCCGGCCCAGAGAACACCGTGATCCAAACGGTGCCATCGGCCGTGCCTTGCCGCTGCAGCGTTTGCATGCTCCGCGTACTGTAATGTTTGTCGACAAAGGCGCAGTCCGTGCTTGCCCATTCGAGCACGACAGCCCGATCGGCGAGGAGATCGCTGGTGATCACGCCGCCATCTAACGTTCTGCCGTCTATGCGTGGCGCGGCGTTCCCCACTTGCGTGCCGGTCTGCGCCGTCAAGGCCAGCGCCAGCGCTGCGGTGAAACCCGCAAGAGTGTTGATCACGATGATGGGTCCTTCTCTCCACCCCCAGTCTGGAACAAAGAGAGCACACGATCAAGGCTTAGAAGCTGTGGCAACACTTCCGCCTGCGCGGCGCCGGGGGAGAAATAGAGATAGAGAGGCACGCCGGCGCGGCCATAGGCTTCGAGCGCTTCAGTGATTTCTGGATCCTGGAGTGTCCAATCGGCCACCATATAGGTGGCATTCGCAGCGGCGAACGCGTCTTGCACCTGCGGGTGGTTGAGCACCGTGCGCTTGTTCACCTGGCACGTGATGCACCAGGCGGCGGTAAAATCGACGAAGACCGGCGTCCCGCCAGCGCGCGCCGCCGATAATGCGGCGGCGCTATAGGTTGTGGCGGTAAGCCCATCGGTTGCTTCCGCCGTGGGGCGCGCGCTCAAATCAGGTCGCATTTGCGCGGCAGCCAACACGGCGATGAGGAGCGCGACTGACGCCGCCACCCGCGCGGGGATCGACTGGCTTGATGCCATCTGGCTGCGACCGAACACCCAGGCTGCAAAGCCCGCCATCACCAGCGCCACCCCAAGGCGGAGGACCCCAGCGCTGCCCGCCTGTTGGCTGATGACCCAGGCGAGCCACACAACCGTCAAATAGAGGGCGAAGGCAAAGAGCTGCTTCAGCGTTTCAAGCCAGGGCCCCGGCTTGGGCAGCCACCGTGCCGCCTGCGGAAGAAAGCTGAACACGAGATAGGGCAGCGCGAGACCCATCCCGATAGCGAGGAAAATGGCAGCCCCCACCAGCGGCGGCTGCGTCAGCGCCAGCCCGAGCGCGCCCCCGAGAAACGGTCCCACGCAGGGCGCCGCGACCGCCACCGCGAGCAGCCCCGTGAAAAAGGCGCCACGTGCCCCGCCTTGTGCCGCAAGGGATTGACCCACGCCCTGGGCCGATTGGCCCACCTCGAAGACACCTGAAAAATTAAGTCCCACGAGGAAGATGATCAGCGCAAAGAGGCCGACAGCCACTGGCGATTGTAGATGGAATCCCCAGCCAACGGCCTCGCCTTGCGCCCGCAAGATCATCAATAGCACCGCCAGCGCTGCGAAAGCGGAGAGAATACCCGCCGTATAAAGAAGGCCATGCAAGCGGATCACCTGGCGGTCATGCGCCGCGGCCGAGGCGAACCCTGCGGCCTTCATGAAGATGATTGGGAAAACGCACGGCATCACGTTGAGGAGAAGACCTCCGAGCAGCGCGAGCGCGAACGTTACGAAAAGCCCTTGGCGAGCTGGCGCCGCCCCGCTCCCCACCGCGGAGAGACGGTCGTCAACAATGGGTGTGAAATCCGCAGGCCGATCAACGGGCACGGCCGCGATTTCGAAGCCGCGCCGCGCAGACCCTTCCCCCACCGTGACGACACCCGTCAGCGGCGCGCCCGCGATATCTTCGTAGGCAAAACTGGGCGTCAGGCCCAAGAGAAGCCCCCCTTCTCGCTGAGCCACCGGCACAGGCGCCGCGGCTTCGATGACCGATGGCGTGTCGGGGAAGAAATGCACAACCTCGGTCGTCGAATTGTTCAGCTTAAGGACGAGGCCGCCCGCGCCATCTTCGAAATAGCTTGTCTCAAAACCCGCTGGACCCGGCTGCGTCTCTCGCGCCTCGGCAATACGGCCAGAGAAGCGCGGCGTTGAGCCGCCAGCCGCTTCGGTGATGGGGAGGCTTAGACGAAGATCGGCCTCTTCAGGCACACAGATTTCTTCACAGATGAGCCAGCGGGCGGCCACGCTGAGAAGCGCCGCGTCGCCGGGTTGGGCGTCCGCCGGCACGTCGATGTCGACCAAAAAGATCGGACTGCCCTTATGCCCGTAATTGACGAGCGGGCCGACCGGCAATCGCTCCGGAAGCGGATAATGGATATCGCTTGCGACGAACCCGTCCGGCATCTCCCATTCCAGGGTGAGCGGCAGGCCGGTATCGCCGGGGTTGCGCCAATAGACGTGCCAGCCGGGCTCAAGCTCTTGGAAGAAGCCAATCGTGATCGTCTCGCCGGGCATCGCCGAAAGACGTTCCGCGGCAAGGCGCGACGTCGCGTGCCCGGTCTCCACCGCCGGGCCCACCTGCGCGATGGCAGCCGATAGGCTTACCACCGCCCACAAAAAGGCCGCGCCGATGAGGGTCACGAAACTGCGCACTTAGGCCTCCGGCAATTGGCTCATAAAGAACCGGATTTGATTGCCGCCCATCACTTTTTCAATTTGCGTGGGCGACAGCCCCACCTGCAGCAGCGCGTGGGTGATCGCGGCCAGCTCGCTCGCATCAATCGTGGTGGGCACAGATCCGTCAAAATCGCTCCCAAGCGCAATGTGATCCTCGCCGAAACGAGAGACGGCGTGCGCGATCATTCGCGCAATGCCGGCAGGCGTGTCATCGCAAATGGCATCCGCCCAAAACCCGATGCCGATCAGCCCGCCGCGCTCGGCAATTCGGCTCATGAGCTCGTCGGAGACGTTACGCGGTGAGGGGCACGCGCTGTCGATCCCCGTGTGAGAAAGAATCACCGGACGATCTGTCAGCGCCAGGACGTCGCGGACCACGGCTTCGGATGAATGGGCGACGTCGAAGATGATGCCCTTCTCCTCCATCGCCGCAAGCGCCGCGCGGCCGAAATCACTCAGCCCCTCGCCGCTTTGGCCATGCAGCGAGCCGCCAAGCGCATTGTCGAAGAAATGGTGAAAACCCATCACCCGGTAGCCTTCCGCATAAAGACGGTCGATGGCGTCGAGATCGCCTTCCAGCGCGTGGCTGCCTTCCGTGGCGAGAATGCCCGCCATCGCCTCCGGATTTTCAGCGCGCGCGGCGAGCGCGGTCCCCAGATCAGATTTCGTGCGCACCAGGAAGAATGCATCATCCTTTTTGGCGAGTCGTTGCAGTCGCTGCGCCTGATAGGCCGCGCGCGCTTCGAGCGAGCCCCACGTCGCGGGCGGCCAGCCCTGGGCCATGGCCAATAGGGTGATGCGGTCGCCTGCCGCCGCGCTATTCTCCTCATAGTTCTGTCCCTCGGGGGATTTCGTCACCGCACCGAAGACCTGGAGGAACATGCCGCCTTCGCGGAAGCGCGGCAGATCGGTCTGCCCGCGCTCATGACGCTTCGCCGGATCACGCCCCCAAAGCAGCGTGTCGGCGTGCAGGTCGGCCACCATCAATGTGTCGTGGAGCGCCCGGGCCTCAGCCGAGACGGGCCATGGCTCATGCGGCGCGACGGGGTTCATCTGCGCGTCGATGTTGCCGACGATCCGACTGACCACCACCGCCGCAATGATCGCGACAATGCCGAGCCCAAGCGCAACGCGCCCGAGCCATTTCACGGGGGAAGGTAAGGCGTTCATGCGGGGCCCTTAGCGCATTCCCTCGACAGGAGACACCACCCCCTCTGAAGCCCATTCGACAGCGGGTGCGCAGCCTTTTAGGGTCACGTCCCATCACACAAGGGGACCCGCATGTTCGCGCCCATTCAACAGTCTCATCGCTTGGTCTTCGGCCTTGTGGCGACGATGTCTGTTGCTGCATGCGGCGAGGCGGGGGCGCCCGCCATCACCCACGACGATCTCCAGAATCGCCTAAATCAGCTGCAAGCCGCGCGACCCGATGTGCCAGGCTTTGCGCTCGCTGTTGTCCTGGATGACGGAACGCGCCTCACGGCCGCCACGGGCCAAGCCGATCCTGACGGGCGGGCGATGACCGCGAACACGCCTGTGCGCATCGCCTCGATCACGAAGACCTTTGTCGCCGCCGCCATTCTGCGCCTGTGGGAGGACGGGATGATCCATCTCGACGCCCCCATCGCCGGACTGATCAGCGCCGCGCATAACGAGATGCTGACCGCGGATGGCTATGACACCAAAGCCATCACGATACGGCACTTATTGATGCATGCGGGCGGCGTGAATGATCATTTCGGGAACGACGCCTTCACGGGCGCGGTACTGAGCGAGCCGTCGCGAGAATGGACACGGACCGAGCAACTTCGGATTATGGTCGAGACGACAGACCCACTTGGCCCGCCGGGGGAGATCTTCTCCTATTCAGACACTGGCTATTTGCTGCTCGGCGAGATCGTTGAGCGCGTCACCGGCGAGCCTTTGGGCAAAGCCGTCAAGCAGCTGACGAAACTTGATATGATCGGCTTGAGCGAGGTGTGGTGGGACACGGAAGATGCGCCACCCGCAACAGCACCGCTCCGCGCGCATCAATGGCTCGGCGATATCGACACCTATGACATTCACGGCAGTGTCGACGCCTTTGGCGGCGGCGGCATCGTCGCCGATGTCGAAGACATGGCGCTGTTTTTCGCCGCGCTCTTTGGCGGTGAGATATTCGAGAAGCGAGAGACGCTGACATTGATGACAACCGCGCCCGGCCACCCGGAAGGCAGCCCTTATCGCATGGGGCTTTTTACGTTTGAGCGCGCGGGGCGCCCAACCTTTGGTCATGGCGGTTTTTGGGGAACGGATGTGGCCGTTTGGCCAGAATTCGGCGTGAGCGTGGCGGGCATCTCGCTGAATGAAACGGGGACGGACGATCTGCGCACACTGGAAACGGAGATCGCTGGTTTACTGATGAAACCCTAGCGATGAATGCGTTGATCTCGTGGGCTTGGGCCTGGCCGGTTATGCGGCAGGAGGTCTTCGGGGTTCCACGGCCCGTAAGAGAAGCTGCGCGCCCCAGGGGTCGGCTGATAGCCGGTGAAGGGGACACGTTCGCTTTCGGGCGGCTCTGAATGGCCGTGCGGCGCGGCTTTCTTGCCGCCGAAGAGCCCGAAGGTGAACTTCACGCTCCGCCCGCTCAAGCGATCCGGGAACAGCGCCATCAGCTCGGCGAAATCATCCGGCAGCCCAAGCTTCGCGGGCAGCCCGATCTCAGCCGCCTCATGCGCATCAATCGGATAGTCATGCGTCCAGCGGCCAGAGGAGAGCTGCTCCGCCACGGCCACGGCAGCATTGTCTGACACCGTGCCGCGCAACAGCTCCCGCGCCGCGCGCTCCAGCTGCTGGGTCGCCATTTGCCCGATATCGTGCAGCACCATGGTGTAGTCTTCGACGGCATCAGGCGATTTCGCCGCCACCACCCGTGCCAGCGACGCGGCGGGCAACCCGCCAATCTGCGGGTCGATGGGGCCGAGTACTGCGTGCTCGTTCAAGTAAATCTCGTCGGCTGCCATGGCGATCAGCGTGCCGCCGGACATGGCATAATGCGGCACAAAGACCCGGGTTGGCGCGGGATGCGCCTTCACCGCCCGCGCGATCTGCAAGGCGGGCAAGATTAGGCCGCCGGGCGTGTGCAACATCAGCTCGAGCGGCCGATCCTTCGGCGTCATGCGGATGGCGTTGAGCACATCCTCGGCATCATTGAGGTCGATGTAGCGAAGCTGTGCGACGCCAAGCAGCGCCATGGGCTCTTGCCGGTGGACGATGGCGATGATCCGGCTTTTCCGCTTGCGCTGAACGGCGGCAAATTTCCGCTCAACCGCTGCACCATGCCGTTGCCGCGCCATCGCCGGGAAGACGAACAAAAACAAGAAGAATAGGAGATATGGAAAGACGCTCCAAAACCCGTCCATGTCCCGCCCCACGCTCGCTAACTGCGAGCGCAGTCTCGCCCATCGGGAAGGCGTTGGCTAGCCCTCACGCCGAGGAGCTGCCTCGACGCAGCACGATGTTGCGTTTGCCATCGAGAACAAGGGCGTAGCCCCGCTCTTTGGCCGCGCCGACCCAGTCGCGCTGCCATTCCGACCAAGAATTCTCGGACACGATGACCTTGGGCAACAGCGCGTCATCGGCCTCCTTCATGAAAGGGAAGAGCGCGGCATCCTCATGGCCTTCGATATCGATCTTCAATCCGTCGACGCGGGTGATGCCCTCCTCGGCGAGGAGCGTGAGAAGGGGTTTAACGGTGATGGTTGTCCCCTCGCCCACCATGCGGTCGGCGATCGCCACGGTGGCTTCGCCGCGATTGTTGGTTGACTGATAAAGCGTCAGCTCGCCGGGTTCATCGGAAACGCCAAGCTGGCGCGCCCGGATCTGCGTGAGCCCGTTGAGTGAAATATTGTGGCTCAGGCGCCCGAAGACCTCTGGCTGGGGCTCGATCGAGAGCACAATGCCTTCGGGCCCCACCAGGGGCGCCAGCGAAAGGGAGTAAAACCCGGCATTTGCCCCCAGATCGACGAAGACCCCACCCGGATCCAGCACCTCCGCCAACATCGCCCGCTCTTCTGGGTCGAACCGTTGCGGCGTCAAAAGGCTGCGCCGCTCGCACACATTGTCTTGGGGATAAAAGCGGATCTTCTGCCCAAAAGAGACGGCGTCCACAGGCCCCTCGCCCCAGCGATTGAGAAAAATGCGCTGCACCGCTAGCGCCAGCCGATAGGGCAAGCCGCCGGGCGGCATCGCCCGCGCGAAATCGAGCAATGATTTATCGAAGCCCTTCGGCGCATAGCTGCCAAAGGGCGTGTCTCGGTCCAGGCGCGAGGGTATGTCCGTCATGCCACCTGTCATGGCCGATGCCGCAGATCGAGAAAAGAGGGCACGCGATGCGGTCCCCGCTTGCCATGGCCGCGAAAACCGCCATCTTCCCAGCCATGGCAGCACTCCAAATCTCCGCTCCGCAAGACAGTGGGAACATCACCGTTCTTTCTACGGAAGATCCATCGAACATTCGCCTCGCCATTACCAAGGATGGCGCGGCTGATTTCTTCCAGTGGTTTTACTTTCGCGTGTCCGGCGCGAAGGGGCGGCGCTGCGATTTCGCCATCGAGAATGCGGGCGCCTCCTCCTATTTGGGCGGATGGAAAGACTATAAGATCTGCTGCTCTTACGACCTGCAGACCTGGTTTCGGCTGGACACGACCTATCGCGAGGGCGTGCTGCGCTTCAGCCATGAGGCGCAACTCGACAGCATCTATTTCGCCTATTTCGCGCCCTACCCCATCGAGCGCTACAGATCCTTCGTCGCGGAGGTGGCCAACGACCCGTTGGTGGATGATGGCACTTTGGGGGCGACGCTAGATGGCGAGCCGCTCGACTATTTGCGCATCGGCAGCGATGATCCGAATGCGCCGGAAATCTGGGTGATCGCCCGTCAGCATCCTGGTGAGACCATGGGCTCTTGGTGGATGGAGGGCTTTCTGCCCCGCCTTCTTGATCCTGACGACGCGGTCGCCACCGCCCTGCGCCGCGCTGCCCGCTTCCACGTGGTGCCCCTGGTGAATATCGACGGCGCCCGACGTGGACATTTGCGGACAAACGCTGCCGGCATCGATTTGAACCGTCAGTGGGCATCTCCTTCCATGGAGAAGAGCCCCGAGGTCTTCCTCATCCGGCAGAAAATGGATGAGACCGGCGTCGACCTCTTCCTTGATGTGCATGGCGATGAGACCATCCCAAACAATTTCATTGCCGGCGCTGAAGGCATTCCGAATTGGACTGACGGCCGCCAACGCGAGCTCGATACATTTATCAGCTCGCTGAAGACAGTCTCTCCAGCATTTCAAGATGAGCAAGGCTATCCCAAAGACGCGCCGGGCTCGGCCAATCTGGCCATTGCCGCAAATGGCGTTGCGGCGCGATATGACTGCCTGTCGATGACGCTGGAAATGCCCTTCAAGGATGCGAATGTCCTACCCGACCCGGTGATGGGCTGGTCGCCGGATCGCTGCGCCGATTTAGGCCGCGCCTGCCTTGATGCGATTTGGATGACGCTGCCGACGCTCGATCGCTAGCTAGTCCTTGGAACGGTGGCCACGGAGTTTCACCCGGCCATTGGTCAAGACCGCTGCCTTGGCGAGCACCAAGGGCGCGGTCACCGCCGAGGGCCCCGCCACATAACGCGGCTCCCATTCGGGGTCGAATTTTTGCTTGAACCGGCGCACCCCTTGAAAGCTATAGAACCGCTCCCCGCGCCGATAGACGCTTTGCGCGAGCTTCGCGAACAGCTTTGAATTCTCCGTGGTGCCCACACCGGCAAGCGGCGCCATTGAGAGGTCGAACCGGCGGTAGCCTTCGTTTTGCGCCCACAAGATCATCTCCACCAGGAGGAAATCCATCGTATTGGTGATCGACAACCGATCATCAAAGCGCATCAAATCAATGCCCGCCCAGCCCTTATCCGCCGTGAGCATCAGACTGCCTAAAGCAACAGGTTCGCCATTAATGTAGGCGACACCAATCGGGCAATTATCGAGATAGTCGGGCTCGAACCGCCCCAGCGAAAAGCGCTTCTCCGTCCCGCCGCGTTGGTCGAGCCAGCGCTGCGAGATGGGCGCCAGTTTTTCGAGCTGCGCCCTGTCATGGGGTGGCAACCACATCTCAAAGCTGCCGCCTTCCCGTTCCTTCAGCTTTCGATGCCCTCGGCGCAACGCCTCGCGCTTATTGCCCCGTAGACTGAAGGCCTGAAGATCGAGGATCGCGTTCTCACCGATCTTTTCGGTCTTAAAACTCGCCGATCGCAAGGCGGGCAACGCTTCAGGCGGTGCCGCATAGATCCCCGGCAATTTGCCGCTCGCCTCCGCGTCGCGACGGAATTGAGAATAAAGGGCGGGCCAATGATCTTCCGGACCCACCGGTGCGCCAAGCGCGAGCCAGGCCGATCCGGTTCGGGCAAAGATCAAAAAGCTCTGCCCATCATCGGCAAAGAAAAACGCCTTATCGTCCGCAAACCCCAGCACGCTCTCTGGCCGCGTGCCGGGCACAGTGCGGAGACGTTGCTCCGCCAAAGCACGACGCGCCTCGCGCGCTGCGGGGTCCTGGTCCGCCCCGGCGACGCGCGACTTGAAGGAGAAGGATTGAGTGAAGGCAGATCGGGCGAACAGCGTATAAATCAGCACGGCGCCTAATTTGAGGAAGGGCGGCATCCCGTCGCCTTCCGCTACGAGCCACGCTAACACCAACGAAAGCCCCGCGATCAACGCGTAATAGGCGATGCGCAGCCGCCTGAAGAGGCCCAAGCCAATCACCACAAACGCCGCGCTGATGAGCGCTATCGAGCCGCTTGAAGGTCCACGCACTGACTGATCACCGGTCACGGCGGCGAGAAAAAGAATGCTGCCGCCCACGACCGCGAGCAGCCCAAGGACCATCGGCGCGTGGCGAATGACAGCCCAATTTGGCCGGATCACTGGGAGGGAAGCGCTGCGCCAGAGCTTCATTCAGTCACCCTGCGCTCAGCGTTGAGATTGAATTGGTGCATCGCGCGAACAGCCTCGCCGATTTTCTCAGCATTCCCAGGCGCCAGAAGCGTCACATGCGTGGCGTCGGGGATAACTGTCACCTGTCCGAACCCGCCTTTCGCAGCTGTTGCCTCGGCGATGGCCGTGTTGCCGCCTGTCTCCACCGTTCGGTCGAACACAGCGATAGGCAGACCAACGTTGGCCTCCAGATTTCTGAAGTAGGGCGCCGAGGGGCCCACGGCGAGAACTTCTGCCCGTGTTGCGCGATAATGACGCGGCGATGCAATCGAGCGTTTTTTCGACCGCGCCACCGTTTTGGGCAGCGTCAGCGGATCGGGCAGCAGCTCAGCGGCCACGCGGCCAAGACCGAAATCCGCGCCCGTGATCGCCACGGCCATGGCCTGGCGCGCGCGCTTCACGAACCGCTCGACATTCACGTCACGCAGGCGATCTGGGGCTGCAGCATCGACGAAGACGACACCGGCCAGGTCTTCGGGGTGAAGCGCGGCATAGGCATGCAGCCGCAGCCCCGCCATCGAATGCCCCACGAGGTAATAAGGCGG